>JAQUCE010000040.1 GCA_028686345.1 Kiritimatiellia bacterium | reverse complement strand
GGGTGGGATTGTAGTACTGTCACACACGTTCTTGGAGTAAGAGCTTTTGGAACTCAGCTCCTATGCGAACAGGTCATTGGACGGGCGTTACGTCGTCAATCCTATGAACTCAATGATGACGGACTCTTCAATGTTGAATATGCCGATATCCTGGGAATCCCCTTTGATTTCACTGCCAAGCCGGTGGTGGCGCCGCCCCAGCCTCCGCGTGAGACAGTTCAGGTCAAAGCCATCCGACCTGAGCGTGATCCGCTTGAAATCACCTTCCCGCGCGTCATCGGTTACCGGGTTCAACTCCCTGAAGAACGGCTTGCCGCCAAATTCACAGCTGACTCAGTTTTTGAGCTGACCCCCGATCGCATTGGCCCGACAAAGAATAGAAATGAAGGCATCATCGGTGAAGGCGTTGATTTAAATCTGATTCACACCGGCGACCTGCGACGATCCACCCTGCTCTTTCATCTCACAACGCGACTCATCTACACCAAGTGGCGCGACTCCGGCGAAGAGCCCAAGCTGCATCTCTTTGGCCAGCTCAAACGCATCACCAAAGAGTGGCTGGATACATGCCTGGTTTGCAAAGGAGGCACCTATCCTGCACAGTTGATGTATCAGGAGATCGCAGATATCGCCTGCGAACGGATTACCGCTGCTATCACGACCGAGATGATGGGGTCAAACCCCATCAAAGCCATGATCGACCCTTATAACCCAGTTGGCTCCACCATACATGTGCGCTTCAACACCTCCAAGACGTGCCGATGGGAGACCGCCGCAAACAAGAGTCATGTCAACTGGGTGGTGCTGGACAGCAACTGGGAGGCCGAGTTCTGCCGTGTGGCCGAGGCGCACCCCAAGGTCTTTGCCTACGTCAAGAACCACGGACTCGGCTTAGAGGTTCCTTACAAATATGGCTCAGAGACCCGTCACTACCTCCCTGATTTCATCGTAAAGGTAGATGATGGCCGTGGACCGGACGACCTGCTCAATCTGATTGTCGAGATCAAAGGCTATCGCCGTGAAGATGCCAAAGATAAAAAGATCACCATGGACACCTACTGGGTGCCCGGTGTTAACCATGTTGAAAAATATGGGCGCTGGGCCTTTGCTGAGTTCACCGATGTATTCGAGATGGAAACCGACTTTGCCAAACGGGTTGAAGAGGAGTTTGATAAGATGATTGGACATGTAACGACAAGGGAGGTTGTTAGTGCCAACTAAAACTTTGATAGATACATTGCGAGCTGAAGCTCATGAGTCTGAATGGCTTGAGTTTAAATGCAATAATGATCAGCCGCAGGTGATTGGCGAATATCTCTCAGCGTTGAGTAACTCAGCCTGCTTAAGCGGCAAGAAGCACGGCTATCTTGTCTTTGGCATCGACGATAAAACTCATGAGGTGGTTGGCTCCTCTTTACAGCCATACCGTGCCAAGGGTAAAGGTAACGAAGGACTGGAACCTGGTGTGTAACTGGTACCTGATTTTGATCAATATGTGGGCCGTTGGTTTAAGTGAAACACAACATACAGTATTTTTGTTTGCAAAGTCTGTGTAATCGGTGTGTAACTGCAAAGGCATTTACAAAGTGTTTGTCGGAAAGTTGTAAAGGATGAAAATAATGGGTAGTTTGGTAAGGGCGTATCTGCGAATCGGTGCAATAATCCACCGTGTAACGGCGGATTTACTTTATTTGCAACATAAGTATGTCCTCCGCTATGCGGTGGACAACAATGATTTTGAAGACTATCCGGTAATATGCACCAACTCACAGATGCGCCCGTTTGGTAATCCGGCCAAATCCGGACACGCTGATATTCAGGGATTTAAATAAGTGGAGTTAAACCATACAAATTCAGGGAAGATTGATTTAAGGAAAATAACTATGGCTGCAAAGAAAAAAGCCACAACAACAGAAAAACAGGTTAAGACCCTGACGCATGACGATGCTGCGCGCAAAAATATTCCAACCGTGGAATATCAGGCCATGATCGAAAAAGAGCAGGCCGACCCGCTGCGGGTGGCCTATGAGCGCCGCAATAAAGACCTTGATCCACAGCTTATCTGGCGCGGTAAGGATTTACAGGATTGGTCTGACCTGGTTGTTCATGCCCCGCCGCTCTACATTCAGGAAAAGGTTCATCCCAAGGTGCTGATCGACGACCTTAAAAAGATGACCGCTGATAGCGCACCCAAAGCAGATGAGCTTCAGATGGATCTTTTTGGAGATTTCAACGGCATCCCCGAGGGTGCCGACAAAACCGAGTTCTATGCCCATGACCAGAATTGGTCCAACCGCATGATATTGGGTGACTCCTTGCAGGTGATGGCCTCACTCGCCGAACGCGAAGCCCTGCGTGGCAAGGTGCAGTGCATCTACTTTGATCCACCCTATGGCATCAAATTTAACTCCAATTTCCAATGGTCTACCACCAGCCGCGATGTCAAGGATGGCAAGGCTGACCATATCACCCGAGAACCCGAACAGGTTAAGGCTTTTCGTGATACCTGGCGCGATGGCGTTCATTCGTATTTGACATATTTGCGTGACCGCCTAACCGTTGCGCGAGAACTACTCACCGACTCGGGTTCAATATTTGTGCAGATTGGTGATGAAAATGTACATCGGGTTCGAGCTTTGATGGATGAAGTGTTTGGCGAAGAAAACTATCTTAATTTGATTGCCTTTGCAAAAACCTCTGCTTTTACATCGACAACATTAAGTTCAACTTATGATTATGTTGTATGGTATGCAAAACGGAAGGATTCTGTTAAATATCAGCCACCATGGAAGCCTCGGGTAGAAAGAACCCAAGGGGGAACCTATAATTCAATAGAACTTGTGGTTGGTAAAACTCGACGCCTTACAGCACAAGAGGTCCGTAATGAATGCGCTTTGCCGTTAGGAAAAAGATTTCGCCCAGATAATATTGTAAGCACTGGAGCTAGTGAAGTGGGATCTGCCCCTATCAAGTTTGAAGGAAAAGAATATTTGCCGAGTCCAGGGAGTCATTGGAAAACTAGTGTTGAAGGAGTGTGTCGATTATCTAAAGCTAATCGAGTTATATCAAATGGTAGACGCCTTGCTTACAAAAGATTCGAGGACGATTTTCCTTGGATGCCATTTGATAATGTATGGAATGACACTATTATTGGTACATTTTCTGACAAAATTTATGTTGTTCAGACTCCTACTTTAGCCATTGAACGTTGTGTGATTATGGCTACCGATCCAGGAGACCTTGTTTTGGATCCTACTTGCGGCTCAGGAACTACGGCGTATATTGCCGAGCAATGGGGGCGCCGTTGGATCACCATTGACACCTCGCGTGTAGCGCTGGCACTGGCCCGTGCCCGCATTATGGGGGCACGCTATCCATACTATCTGTTGGCAGACAGTAAAGAGGGCCAGAAGAAGGAGGCGGAGCTTACGCAGACCATCCCCTCTTCACAACCAACTTATGGAAATATCCGTCATGGCTTTGTTTATGAACGTGTGCCGCACATCACTCTCAAGGCGATTGCCAACAACACCGAGATTGATGTTATCTGGGAGCAGTATGAGGAGCGCCTTTCACCGCTCCGTGGCGAATTGTCAGTGGCTTGTGGCTTGAAAACCACGCTCGACGAATGGGAGATTCCGCGAGAAGCTCCCTCCGGCTGGCCACCAGCCACTGAGCCACTACTGGCTGCTTTCTGGCGTGAGAGAATCGAGCGGCAGAAAGCAATCGACGCCTCCATTGCCGCTAAAGCCGACAATGAATATCTCTACGACAAGCCTTATGAGGATAATAAAACTGTTCGCTTGGCAGGTCCCTTCACAGTTGAGAGTCTCTCACCCCATAGGGTATTGGGTATTGATGAAGATGATGAGTTGCTGAATGAATCCCAAGAGGCAATGGCCGAATACAAAGAGGGGCAGGATTTTGCGGCCATGATCATCGACAACCTGCGCACAGCCGGTGTTCAGCAGGCACACAAAACAGACAAGATAGATTTTATCTCCCTGACCGGTTGGCCGGGCACTTACATCTGTGCAGAGGGTCGCTACACTGAAGGCAATAAAGAGAATGGTGCCACCAAACGCGCCGGCATCTTTATTGGCCCGGAGTTCGGCACTGTATCACGTCCTGACCTTGTAGTGGCTGCACGCGAGGCTGCCGAGTCCGGTTTTGATGTTTTAGTTGCCTGTGCCTTCAACTTTGAGGCCCGCACCACAGATTTTAATAAACTCGCAAGTATCCCTGTTCTTAAAGCCAGAATGAATGCCGACCTTCACATGGCCGAGGATCTGAAAAATACCGGCAAAGGAAATTTGTTTGTAATATTTGGAGAGCCTGATGTGGAGGTGGTCAGTGGCTTGTGGCTAGTGGCTAAAAACGGAAGGATGGTTGCACATTATGACAGCGTTAAGGAGTTATCGGGAGTTGGACGTTTGGAAGAGATCAATCGACTGGGTGGAACAGATTTATCTGGTTTCAAAAAACTTTCCGCAAATGGGCGAACTTCTGGGGCAAGCAAATGTCATCAGCAAAATGCTGGGTGTACTCAAGCGTTCGCTGCGATCAAAACTTTGAAAGCATCGGACTTTCCTCTGTCACTAACCACCAGCCACAAGGCACAAATCACCATCAACGGAGTTGACGTCTTCCATCCCAGCACCGGAGAGGTTCGCAGCGATGGGCCGGAGGGAATCGCCTGTTGGTTTATTGACACCAATTACAATGAAGAGAGTTTCTTTGTGCGGCACGCTTACTTTCTGGGTCAGAACGATCCCTACCAGGCTCTCAAGACCTCTCTCAGAGCAGAGATCAACCTCGAAGCATGGGAGACACTTCACAGCGCAGTTTCGCGCCCCTTCGACAAACCCCAAAATGGTCGCATCGCCGTCAAAGTTATCAACCACCTCGGCGACGAGGTCATGAAAGTGTTCAGAGTATGAGTGAACGTTATTTACAGCCAAAGGATATGCCGGATAATTTGTGGCTTTCGTCTTCAGGAACATTGGTATTACCAGATGCGCTAGTTAACGTCTATGAAAAGATGCTCAAGAAAAAGGGGCTTTATGAAGTTGCCAAGGAAAAAGATTCCGAAGAGGAAGGTGTAGTTGGTGGGATCACGGAAGATGATACAAAGACACATTTTGCAACGCGGTTCTCAGGTTCTGCCGCAAGGACTCAGTTGTCAATGTTAGACCCAAAAAATGAGTTAGGTAACGCATCAAATCTATTCATAAAAGCTTTTTCTGGTGGTACAGTTGGTTTGCTGGATATTCCTTCCGGAGCCGGAGCCGCTGCAATAACCATACTCTTAACCATTGCATCACTTCGGGAAAAGGGTCTTTTACCTAGGCAACGACTAGTCGTTAAACTCGTAAGTGGAGATGTTTCAGAGCATGCGCGGTTATATGCATCGGAAATGCTTGGTGGAATTATTGCGCATCTAGAAGCACAAAGTATATATGTTGAGGAAAAATCGATTGAATGGGATGTGTGTGGTGCCGAAAGCACGTCTGCTGTCTTGTATGAATGGATGCAACACGCCACTAATTGCCATGAATATTTTGTTGTGATGGCTAACTTTTCTGGATTTCTTCAATCAAGTGGTAAACTTAAGAAAGCAACGCCTCAATTGGATGAAGTGATTCGGTGGGCGGCACAGAGAAGGTCAACAGTAATCTGGTTGGAACCACAAACGAACACTGTAACTAAAAACTTTTTTCCTTGTGTGCTAAAAAGGTTTACAGATAAGTTGCCACGTGCATTTAAAAAACTGTGGGATGAAACAGCCGATTTTCTGAAGTCCCACTGTACTTACATTCATCCAATTAAAAATTATAAGCCGAGGGTAAAAGTTAGCCTTATTCGTTTGGAGGCTAGTGATATATGAGCATGGCTCCCGAACTTTTAGCGATGCGCGCCGTGAATCAATATCGGAAACGGGATATTGTAGGCTATTTGGGAGTTAGATTATATCTCCGCAGTATTTGCGCAGTTCGTGATCGATGGGCAAGAGAAGTATCGACTTTTCTTGCAACGCACGTTGCTAAACCAATGTATCATGAGTCATTACACTTTAA
Source organism: Kiritimatiellia bacterium (assembly GCA_028686345.1). Lineage (GTDB taxonomy): Bacteria > Verrucomicrobiota > Kiritimatiellia > RFP12 > UBA1067 > M55B167. The sequence continues at coordinate 35,137 of JAQUCE010000040.1, read as the reverse complement.
GGAGCGTGATCATAGAACAAATGAAATTGTTCACCGAAGAGTGTGTATTCCGACGCCTAATGACATTTTAGCAGAGTCTGCGCTATTTGACGCATGCTCAAAATGTGGCAATTCATTCTTAACTGCACCGATGGTTTATAGCTATCAACTAGCTTCAGGTAAAGAGCGTTGGGGTGTATTCATTCCATACTTCTATGGATTTAAAAAGCGACATAGAGACATCGCTGATGCAGCTAGACAAGCTAAGAACGACAGCGTAGTTTATACGGATATTCGTAAGTTTTACCCATCAATTACATATGAAAGAGCTTTGGCTGCATGGATGTCGGCATCTAAAGGTAGCGGATTGCCGAATAAGTATGTCTTATTGGGGCGCAATATGCTCAAAGGAAATAGAGATTTTTGCAGTGATGCGGAGCAAGGTGTTCTTACCGGTCCTATGTTTTCACATCTCATAGCAAATCTAGTTTTCCGTTCTATAGACGAAAAAATGACCGAGGCTATTCCGAACGGTTATTTCAGATATGTTGATGATATAGCTTTGGTGGGTTCTCGTGCTGATGTGATGCAGGCCGAACAAAAACTCAATGATCTATTGGATCAGTCTGGTTTTGAAGTACACCCAAAGAAACGTTTTGAAATATCTGCCGATGAGTGGTTAAAGGGTGAGAATGACTTTAATGATGAGTCGGATAGTATCTCATGGAAAACGTTCATTGGAAAAATGAAACGCTTACTGGTTTATAAGCCTGAGTTAACGGAAGAAATTACGTCACTGTTGAGCAAAAATGGATTTCGCATTCGTCCACTCAATTACTCAAGTGCAATAAATGATCAGCATTACTTAGCGCGACTCCGATTTCTTATTACTAAAGTTTGGGTCAGAAAATCTATTTATCGGGCGACTCCAGCAATTCTAGTGCATGAAGCAAAGCAGCTTAACGAGCGCTATATGCATGCATTCTGGGATTGGGTAAACAAAAAGGCAGATAATAAATATGAACAAAAACGACGTATTCATGGTCTGCGGCGGTATGCGTCTAAGCTTATCTACTTGGCTGCACCAGAGGATTTGTCGCGTATAGCTGAGGTGTTATTATGTATTCCTGAGATGGAGATTTACGGTGTGATTTTTGATGCAATTGATAGTGGAAATGTTAGCAAGCTAGTGCTCTATGGTGCGGACGTTGCATATGCGGCTGTTTGTCCACTACTTATAACTCATCAAAGTGTTATTTGTGACATAAATCTCCCTACAGATGCGGTACGGCAAGCAATTGCCATTCTGAATCTTTACGGACTGAAAATTCGAATACGTGGAGCTGAACTTTCAAAGAATGAAATGAATCAGTTTTGTGAATGGAAGTCAGATTGGTCTGTTAGTGAAGATGAAGAATATTCATACTTTGATGAATTAGCAAGTCTGCATGGATTTAGTTCGCAGTCTCTTCATCAGGAGATCCTATCAAGCGCATTTGATGTTAACGATGATATGATTAGCGATATTGCAGAACTGTTGGACAACTACGCATCATGAATGGATAATATGAACTTCCGAATAGCAGATACCTTTACTGACAGCCTTGCCCGATTAACCGGAGATGAGCAGAAAACCGTCAAAACAACGGCTTTTGACCTGCAGATGAATCCGGCTAGTCCAGGTATGCGTTTTCATAAACTGGATGGGGCTAAGGATAAGAATTTCTGGTCGGTCAGTGTGAGCATGGATATCAGGTTGATTGTGCATAAAACGCAATCAAGTCTGATGCTCTGCTACGTTGACCATCATGACAAAGCATACCAATGGGCAGCTCATCGTAAAATAGAGACTCATCCCAAAACCGGTGCGGCCCAGATTGTCGAAATCCGCGAACTGGTCAAGGAGATTGAGGTTCCGGTTTATGTGCAGGTTGAAAAACCTGCGCAACCGAAGCCGGTGCTTTTTGGACAAGTTCCAGATGATACTCTGCTTTCCTACGGAGTTCCTCCAGAGTGGTTGGAAGATGTTAAGTCTGTGGATGAGGATTCTCTGCTGACGCTCTCAGATCGTCTGCCAAAAGAAGCCGCCGAATCTCTGCTGGAACTGGCTACCGGCGGCGAACCGGCGATTAAGAAATTTGTCGCGCCGGATGTTGACCCGTTTGATCATCCTGATGCACAGCGTCGTTTCCGGGTGATGACCAATGTTGAGGAGCTGGAAAAGGCATTGGAGTTTCCCTGGGATAAGTGGACGATTTTTCTGCACCCTGCACAGCGCGATCTCGTTGAACAGAACTTTAGCGGTCCAGCGCGTGTGGCCGGTTCAGCTGGCACCGGTAAAACCATTGTGGCGTTACATCGGGCAGTCTGGCTGGCCCGTCAGAATCCAGATGCGCGCGTTTTACTGACTACCTTCTCTGACCCTCTGGCAGAAGCCTTACAGATGCGACTGCATCGTCTGATCTACAAGCAGCCTATGCTGGCCGAGCGGATTGATGTGCACTCAATGGACAGCATTGCCCTGCGGATTGGCAGAGCAAGGTTTGGCAAAATTAAAATAGCAACAGATGGCCAGATTAAATCTTTCCTGGCAGATGCAGCCCAAGACATAACAGAGTCGCGTTTCTCAAACAATTTTTTTTGGGATGAGTGGAGTAATGTGGTTGATGCCTGGCAGCTTAGAACATGGGAAGAGTATCGTGATGTTAAAAGACTTGGGCGACGGACCCGCTTGGCTGAGACACAGCGCCAACACTTTTGGAGGGTGTTCCAGGATATGCGTGATAAATTAACAGAGCAATTATTGCTGACCCAAGCCGAACTTTTTGCAAAGATCACCGAGTCGATCTGCACGACAAAAAAATATCCCTTTGAGTTTGCTGTTGTGGATGAGGCGCAGGATATTGGCGTCGCGGAACTGCGTTTTTTAGCGGCCTTGGGTGGAGATAGACCAGAGAGTCTCTTTTTTGCCGGTGATCTGGGGCAGCGCATCTTTCGTCAGCCCTTTTCATGGAAAGCATTGGGGGTTGATATACGGGGACGTTCCAGCACACTGCGTGTCAACTACCGCACATCACATCAGATTCGTTGTCAGGCTGATCGTTTGCTGCCGCCTGAGATTGCTGATGTTGATGGCAATACCGAACCCCGCAAGGGAACAGTATCGGTTTTCAATGGTCAGGAGCCCGCCATTCAGATCTATAACTCTATGGATGAAGAGACCGCAGCTGTTGGCGCATGGTTAAAGCAGCTGGTTGCAGAGGAGTTTCAGCCCATTGAGATAGGCGTGTTTGTGCGTTCAGAGGCGCAGCTAGCACGGGCCATAGCTGCGGTGGAGTCAGCTGGGTTGCAACACATTCAACTCTCGGAAATCTCCCGCGAGAGCGTTGGTAGAGTTGTAATCTGCCCCATGCACCTGGCAAAGGGGCTGGAGTTTCGTGCAGTAGCGGTCATGGCCTGTGATGATGAAATTCTGCCCTTGCAGGAACGCATAGAAACAGCCGCTGATGCCGGTGAGTTAGAAGAGGTTTACAACACCGAGCGCCATCTTCTCTACGTTGCCTGCACCCGCGCCCGCGACCGCCTGCTGGTAACAGGAGTCGATCCAGCGTCAGAGTTTTTGGATGATTTGAGGTTAAATGGGGAAGAGTAACAATATTGAAGGAGTCCTTTAATGGCTAGTTGGGATAAAATTAGGATTAAAAATGAGTTGGGCGAGATTGTCGATGCTCAGGCTCCCATTATAATTTCGGCTAGTCGGTCTACAGATATTCCGGCCTTTTACTCTGACTGGTTTATGCAGAGACTAAAGGAGGGTTTTGTTAAGTGGACTAACCCCTTCAATGGGATACCAATCTATGTGAGCTTTTCAAAGGCACGCTTGTTTGTTTTCTGGTCCAAGAATCCCAGACCTATGATGGAACATCTTGATGCGCTTGATAATAACGGTTTAAATTATTACTTTCAATATACACTGAACGATTATGATGCCGAACATTATGAGCCGGGCGTTCCATGTGTGGGCGAAAGAATTAAAACCTTTATTGATTTATCCAAGCAACTGGGTAAGGAGCGGATTATCTGGCGTTTTGACCCGCTTTTGCTAACAGATAAAATCTCGGTCAGGGAGTTGCTCAATAAAGTTGAAAATATTGGTAACCAGCTTTCACCCTATACATCACGCCTGGTTTTCAGTTTTGCCGATATTGATGCCTATGGCAAGGTTGGCCGCAACCTTGCAAAGGCCGGCATTAAAGCACGTGAGTTTAACTCTGATGAAATCAAAGAATTTGCACACGGTATTGCAAATCTCAACTGCAAATGGAATCTTGCACTGGGTACATGCGCAGAGCAAATTGATCTGGAAGAGTACGGTATTGAACATAATCGTTGTGTTGATGATCGACTTGTGGTCAGGTGTTTTAAACATGACAAGGAATTAATGGAGTTTATTGGCCATGAAACATGCGAGCAATTGGACTTTTTTGACGGTCCCAACGTGAAAAAGAAAAGTCAAAAATTGAAGGACAAAGGGCAAAGGAAAGCTTGTGGCTGTATTATGAGCAAGGATATCGGTGAATATAACACCTGCCCGCATGGTTGTGTGTATTGCTATGCGAACGCATCGCCTGAATCGGTGAAACGAAACTACGCTACGCATCTGATGCAGCCCTGTTCGCCTTATATTTGTGGTACGGGAAGGAGGCCAGATGCATGAGCAATGAACGTCTGTTTTTGGACGAATTGAAGCAGCTTCAAGAGCCAAATTTTTCATCACTGCGCAAGCTCTCTGAAAATAGGCTGAGGCGTAAAAATCTGATTTATGATGGTTATAAAATAGACCTGGCCCTGAAAGAAAAACTACAGCATGGAATAAAGATACTTGAAAGCGACGATGAGCTGGATGGATATGCGTATTTATATTGGAACAAGCACTGCTTCAAGTTCGAAGCGGTATATAAAGCCCTGCCAGTCGAGGTGTTTTCAGGACGTTTTGATGTAGTGGATTGGGGATGCGGAACCGGTGTGGGACTCGTTGTGTTACACGATTTCATCAAAGGACTTTTAGGTACAATTGGACTTGCTAACCTACGCCAGGTGGTCTTAGTCGAGCCCTCTAGCGTTGCGATAAATCGTGCAGAGCAAACAGTCCGTGAATTATTTCGGCAGGCGCAAGTGCTGACTCTAAACAAACGCTTTGAGGAGTTTACGGAAAGCGATTTCTCGAGCGTACTTGGGGTTCCGCGAGTACACCTATTTTCAAATGTACTGGACTTATTACTCTTCGAGAATAGTGAGTTTTGTGCTGAGTTCACAAGACGTGTCAGACGCACTGCTTTTCAGCGCGATGAGTATATCGTCTGCGTTTCGCCATCAGTTAAGCGCCATCTACTCGCTCGTTTTAATGCCTTCATCGATTTGCTGATTGACGGGGAGCGTTGGATACAAACGGTGCTTTTTGAACAAGAGATTACTGCTGCCTCAACCACTATGATTCTCAAGATTGTTCATGTGCAAAACCGCCGGATCAAGGACTTGTGTGAGCAAAATGATTATTCACCTGAACTATTTGCTCAGAAGATCAGGGAGCTAGATGCCAGTATTTTTTATGATATGGTTGCGATCGACGATATCGAAGGTGTGCGGGCATTTATAATCCGCGGTATTGAAATCAATAGTTTTGACCAAACTGGTTGGCCGCCTATTATGATTGCCTCTAAGTATGGGGCGGTAAATGTCATGCAGCTCTTATTGGAGGGTGGTGCCAATGAGAATGCGACGAATGCAACTGGTGCAACCCCTCTTCAGTTTGCGGCCAAGTACGGGGAAATTAAAGCGGCTGAACTTCTCTTAAAACATGGAGCTCTAGTCAATCTGCAGGCTGCAAAAAATAAAAGAACAGCACTTACTATGGCCGCCAGATACAATCATCCTGAGCTGATAAGTTTATTGCTGGAGTGCGGGGCAAATGTGGATATCCCTGATCAATATGACCAGACAGCTCTGTACATGGCAGCAGCGGGAGATTTTGTTGAAACAGCAAGAATATTGTTAGAGCATGGTGCATCTCCTGATGTAATTGCTGCAAATGGGTTAACTCCACGTTCTGTTGCTGAAATCAATGGGCGTTTTAATGTTGTTAAACTTTTTACTAGATGAGAGGTTTTCTATGGCTGTTAAAGTATGGATGTGTGAAAATTACGAACATACGCATGAACGTGAAACTGTTTCATTCCTAATTGGTGAATTTAAGAAAAATTTTGAGCATGATACAGATCAGTTTTTTCATATCATCTGCAATGTGCGGTTAAGAAACTCATACGAAAGACACTCATCAAGCATAGATATTATTGTTGTAAAGGCCGATGCGATTGTTGTTGTCGAAATGAAGGCGTACGCCGATGCGGTAATTGGTAATGATACTGAGCCATGGAAGACTGTTCAGGGGATAACAGTCAAAGGAGGGCGTGAAGGGCGCAGCCCATTTGGGCAGGTCAGGGATTATCGGAATGTTATTTCGAATCAAATGGATGAGAAACAGACTGTATTCATGGGGCCTGAAACGCCGCGAATCGATTGGCGACGCTTTATTGCAGGATTGGTGGTGCTAGATCCGGATTTGGATGACGCGGCGGATTGTATTGAGATGCAAAAGCATGCGCCTTGGTTCCGATGTGTACGTAAAAGTAAAGCAGTGCAGAGTGTTTTAAAGTTTACAGCGCGTGAAACCTTTTTCACACCGGAGCAGATGGAGAAATTGATAAAAAAGGTGTTTCGCGCACAGGAGGCGAAAGTTGTTGATAATGTTCCCTGTTATATAAAGCAAAAAATAGTTGTTGAAAAGTCTACGCAAAAAATATTTGTAGGCAGCAAACAGATAAAAGAGGAGGTGCTTGCGCAATTACGGAAAATAGTAAATCCCGCGCAAGATTATCTCGACCCTAAACCGCCGATTAATGGCGACCACATGGTAGTCCGCGTCTTCGATTGTAAAACTGACAAGCTTTCGGAGTCTATTAAACGGATTGCCACGCATGAATATTTGGTGTGCATCAAGGTTGCGGATCGTATGATAGATCCAGAGTTTTTTAAGAATCAGGTAAATAATCTTTTTAAAGCTCAAGCTACTATTACATGTGAGTCATCCGATTGTTTTTATGTGTATTGGCAGAAAGGCAAGTTACTGCAATATGCACACGGTAACTCTTTTATTGATGAAATTGGTGCTATCCATTTCTCAGATCTTCCTCTAAAAAATAAATATAGTAGCCTTTGGGATGTGCTGGATCGGATGACAAAAGAGTTTGCAGAAAAATACGAAACGCAGTTTACCAGCCTGTTTTCAAGACTTAAATTTATCTGTGGTGACTTGAAAAAGGATTCCTATTACATCGGTCAATTTCGAATCAGGGCCAATCGCCTTCGAATAGGATTTGAAGGTGCAATCACAGAGGCAGAGTATCTTGAGGACTTAAAATCACTGTGCGATATTACCTGTGTGATGTTTGGTGTTGAACTTCCCTCCGGCCTGGCTGAAGCAGTTTTGAATGTGACTCTCTCTCCGCGTAGTACACCGAATTACGAAAACTATAAAAAACAAATTCGTATGACAGTCGATCACTGGGATGAAAACTTCATCTATGGGTATGCGGACACTGGTGATCAGTTGATTAAAATCGATTATAAAACAGATTATGACCAGCCATCTGCTTTTACATCGCTTGATAAAATTTTGTTCAAAGGGGTTGAGCTAAATATACTGACGCCGCGCTGGGATAACAGCCGTAAGTGTTGGAATCCAAGCCAAATTGTGTTTGCACCGGATTATTTGGTCTCAACCACTGAGTTGTCTGGATGTGTTACAGAATTCATAGAACACCCTTTAAAATTCTTATTAAACAAGCTTCAGTCCGATGAACCCTCCTCACCAATGATGATGGGTAATTTTGCCAATCAGTTTTTTTATGATTTGATGGGTAGTACTGATGAAAATGTTTATACTGATTCACAAACCACTTTCTTTCGGGAGAATGCACAAGACCTATGCGCTTTTAGAGATGATTCGAACTGGCCCATGGAATCAAAGCGGCAGTTTGAAAATATAAAGCATTGCATCCAGAATGTTTTGCCTACTGAATACCAATTTGACCTCTCGAAAGCCATTATTGAGGCATCCTTTGTTTCGGAAAGCATGGGCATTCAAGGTCGTATGGACTGTTTGTATTTCGGCCCTGAGCCTGGTGAGGCGCGAGTTTTGGAACTCAAGTCAGGGAAATGGAATCTTAAAGGCAACCGGCCACAAATAAATCATAAAGCACAGGTTGCTCTATATGGTGATATTCTTTTTTATCTCTCTGATATTAGGCGTAAAAATCTTAAATCAATTCTGTTTTACTCAAAAACAATTCCCGAAAACCGCTCTAACCCCCATGTAGATGGAAAGATATTTGCAGACGATGCAAACGCAAGACGTATAAAAGAATTGATGCAGTTACGTAACCGTATTGTTGCTTCGGAGTACTATTTTTTAAAAAATAACGGTTCCTCTGTTTTTGATAACGTAACACCTGCATCATTGGTTTTGCCCAAAAAGCGTGATGACGCAGCAAGCAGTGCTCTCTGGAAGAATTATCACAAACCTCAGTTGCAAAAAATTCTGACTCCAATTAAGAGTGCGTCACCTCTAGCAAAATCTTACTTCTTTCGGTTTGTGAGCTTTCAGATGCGTGAAAGAATTCTCAGTAAAGTGGGCGACGAGAAGGTAGGTTCGTTGCAAGGTATTGCTGCTGCATGGAACACATCAACAGAGACAAAATTAACCAACGGCACCATTTTGATTGATCTGAAAGTCAAAGTAGTGACAGATAATAACGGTATCGAAGCAGTGAGCTTCGAAATTAAGGATAGCACCGATAATGAGGCAACGCCAAACTTCCGCAAAGGGGATTCCGTTTTGTTTTATCCAAGGAAAGTTGAGGGCGACAATATTACTAATCAAATAATAATGGAGGGTGATATCGAATCGCTGACACCAAAAGAAGTTAAGATTTGCTTGAGAAATAAAGTACGACCAGCGGTTTTCGATAAAAAAGCTGACTATGCTTTAGAGCCGGGCATCCATAGTTCATCTTCCGAATTTCGCGGCCTGTTGCAGTTTCTAACGGGGCCGGAACGACGCCGCAACTTGCTGCTGAAACATGTGTGGCCAGAGGTAAATTCAGATGAAATTTTACGCAATGAACATTTGAAGCAAATAGATGACGACGAATTAAAGAGGATTGTGTTGGAGGCAAAACAAGCAAAGGATTATTATCTTTTGATGGGACCACCCGGCACGGGGAAAACTAGTCACGCTATCCGCTGGATGATAGAAGAGTTTCTGACTGATCCGCACAAGATGATACTGCTGGTTGCCTATACCAATCGTGCGGTTGATGAAATTTGCGAGATGCTGGGTAAAATCGAGAGTTGTCCCGCTTATCTGCGTATTGGAAGACGATTGACCTGTGCTGAGGACTTCCAAAATAATCTGGAGGAAAAGTTTTTTGCGGATTGCTCAGATAAAATGAGCGTTAAAGACAAACTGGATGCGACCCGTATTGTCGTCGGAACATTATCCTCTCTTTCAGGCAAAGCCAGTCTTTTCAAATTAAAGCACTTTGATGTAGCAATTGTGGATGAAGCATCACAAATCCTTGAACCTCAATTATTGCAGTTGTTTTGTGGTCAGAGCAATGATAAGCCTAGTGTGGATAAATTCATTCTAGTCGGTGATCACAAACAGCTTCCGGCGGTTGTTCAGCAGACTGCGGAGCAATCCTCTGTGGAGGATGCTTCATTAAGGGCCATCGGATTGACAAACTGCCGAAACTCCTTGTTTGAAAGACTGTATCAATTGAACAAGGGACGTCCAGGCATCATTGGTCACCTTTCAACGCAGTGGCGTATGCATCCTGTAATTGCCGATTTTGCAAGTTCTCGTTTTTATGGAGGAAAGCTGAAACCCGGGGGTGCAGCTCACCAGTTAAAAGAATATTGTTATGAACAATACAATCGTGAAGACGAACTGGAGTTTTTTGTAGCAACGCATCGGCTGGGGTTTGTTCCCTCAATGGATCCGCCAATTGAGGATTCGCATAAAGCAAACAGGCATGAAGCTAAGGCTGTCGCACGCTTGGTCAAATGCATTTATGAATTATATGAAAAAAACGGCAAACAGCTAAAAGATGATTCGATTGGAATTGTTGTTCCGTTTAGGAATCAGATTGCCATGATTCGCGGAGAAGTTTACCAGTTGACCATACCTGATGAAATCAAAGAACTTATTTCTAACAGCATTGACACAATCGAACGCTATCAGGGGAGTTCACGGGATGTAATCCTGTTTTCCACGACAATCAGCCGGCCTTATCAAAAAAAGATTCTGTCAGTGATGGGGGACGATGGTGACGGCGATGAGCCTGTTGACCGCAAGCTCAATGTTGCAATCACCCGCCCTAGGAAACAGCTTTTTTTGATAGGCAATGCAGCACTTTTGCGGGAAATCCCCGTCTATGATGATTTGATTGACTGGCTAATCGAGAAGGGCGGAGAGTTGAATCTGGATTATGGTTAAACTAAGAGGTGGTTGGCTTTGTTTTCTAAAGAGGAGAAAAAAATGGCAGATGATATCATTTTGAAAGACAAAAATAGCAAACAGAAGAAAACATTGTTTGTGTCGGCAATCGTTGTCTTGATTATAATTGCACTGACTTCGTTTTTGGGGTTTGGAAAACTTTTACGGGATTATATTGTCTATGATTCCGACCGGGCAAAAGCAATGGCTGAAATCGGAAAGTGAATCAATCAATTCCGGGCTCTTCATCAATAAAAGAGGATATATGACAAACTTAGATTATAGGTTACAGCTTTATAAATTAAACGATTATTCTTTTGATTCTATTCGGCAGTTATCCTGCCGCAGGTTGTCTTCACTTGGTTGTGTCAGTAGTGATAATGGGCTCTATGAATCATTAGATCGAGGTATGCGCATATTAGAAACTGAAGAACAAGTTGATAAATATGTGCAAGCTTTTGGGAAAAAACATTATGTTAAATTCAAGGCCTTGTTTGAAACTATTCCTAAAAAAGTTTTTGAAAATTATTTTGATGTTGTTGATTGGGGCTGTGGAGCCGGGCTTGGAGTAATTGCTCTAAATGACTTTTGCCGGAATAAATTAAAAAGAGAAATAAATTCAAAAGTACGAAACCTGATCCTGATAGAGCCGTCTGCTGTTGCTTTGCAGCGGGCAAAATTACATGGAGACATATTGTTTGGAGAATCCAACATTGTGTGTGTTCAGAAGAGATTCGAAGACTTGCAGAAAGATGATCAGTTGTCTAGTCGAAATATTCCTGTGCCAAGATTACATATTTTCTCTAATGTTTTTGATCTGGTTGTTTTTAATGGCGAGCACAATTGGCTCAAATTCATTTCGTTAATTAAAGAAATATTCTCGAAGGATGAAATATTTTTGTGTTGTTCTCCTAGCTATGGTCAAGTCAAAAATGTAATCTCTCGATTTGCGAAAACATGGGAGGATGACAGTTGTTTTGAAGTTTCTGAAATTCTTCGTTTGGAGGAGAAAATATTCACAAAAGAAGGTGCAGGAAGTGATGTTAAGATGACAGCAGCAGCAATTAAAGTAATAAACATCAAAGCCAAAGCAAAACTGTTATCAATTATCAATTGGCAATTAATTGATCAGGTGAATCAGTATGGAGAGTTTTCTGAGACACAAAACAAATTAGTGGGATATGTTTCACAACAATGTAATGAAAAAAATTATGATGTTTTGTTCAAGCCAAATTTAATGGGAGATGAGCCTGACTTGTTAATTCTGAAAGAATTTTGTCAGCCATGGATGGTTTATAGCTGTGATATTCATGATGCGTCATCTGACAGTTTAGCTAAACTAATAAAAATCATAGGAACTGTTAATAATTGCAAAAGCTCTCTTTATTATCTCTTGTCTCACACTCTTAGAGATATTCGTGACCAAAGTAAAAATGCATATTCAATTGTTAAATGTGTTATTTATCTGCCTGCTTTACCTTTTAAACGTAATTTTACGGAATGGCTAAGCAAGGAGCTAAATAAGGTAGAACATGCAGGGGTTTTAAAATTATTTAATACTCTTGAAATTGGTAAAAGCTTGAAGTATATAGATTTTCAATTTAATGAGTTTAAGGTTAATCTAACACCTCACCAGTTAATGAGTAGCAAAATTTATTGTGAGTTGAAAAATATAATTTATCCTCAAACAGAAGTTACCGTACCCGCCATTCAGTTGTCTAGTCGATCTCAACAATTTAAGCTTTCTGTTAGTTCTGCAAATTCAAAACAAAAAATTTCCGGGGTTTATGGATCAGGTAAAACAACACTTCTAGTAATTCGAGCTATTAACGCATATAAAAGGACTCATAAGCAAGTTGTTATTTTGACTTTTAATGTTGCTCTTAGAAATTACATTGAGTCAATAATAATTCGGCAGTTTGGTAAATTTACCAGAAACGAGTTTTATGTTGTTAATTATCATCAGTTTATTAAAGGTGAATGTGGGTTTGTAAATCTGCAAAGAACAAACTGTAGTTGTTTAACAGATAGTTGTCAAAAACGGCAAAGTTGTAATAGGGAAAAAGGGCCACGATCAATATGTTTCAATGACTATCAGTTCTTTATAAAAAACAATAATGTTTTTAAAAGGAAATATAGTGCGATATTTATTGACGAAGCACAGGATTTTACATATGACTGGTTTAGAATAATTCATGATGTTTTTCTCGAAAAGTATGGGGAGTATGTGCTTTTTGGAGATGTTAAACAGAACATCTATGGAAGACCTCTTGATGTTACGCATATAAAAACGAATGTGCCCGGCAGTTGGAATGCATTAAAACAATGCTATAGATCTAATCCTGAAATACTCGATAGAGTCAAGGAGTTTCAGCAAAAAATGTATGATTTGAAGGGGCTAAGTGTCGATGATTTTGAAAGTATGGAGCAAGGAACATTTGAAAATTTTTATGGCAACACCGCTGTTTATGCTGCTGAGAGAGATGAAGTAAATGAAATTATTTCAATCATTCAAACCATTAAACACAAAAACAATATCATTGACAAAAATTTGGCAGTTATTGGAACAGAGACTAAACTTTTAAGAAATGTTGATGCGAAATATAGAGAGCTTACTAGCTATGGGACTGAATGTGCATTTGCGCCGTTGGAGAAAATGCCAGCCCACAATCAGAATGTAGAAGAATCAACAGCTGAATATGAGAAAAAATGCAAAAATAAGGATAGACCTTATAAGCTTCATTTTAATATTGGTTCCGAGTGTATTAAATTGTCAACTATTCACAGTTTTAAAGGATGTGAGGCGCATACAGTTGTGTGTTTGATTAGCGAAACTAATAAAGAATCTGAAGTTGAAGTTATTTACACCGGGCTTACACGGGCAAGATTCAATTTGTATATTATTAATATTGGTGAAACACATTATAAAAAAGAGTTAATTGCTATTTTTGGGAGACGAACGTAGCCCATGAATTAGTTGTTCGGTGTACAAATTGGCGATGATAATGGCTTATGTTGTTATAATAACTTGTAATGGATGCCCAAGTGATGAAAGCGATTGAGGGATAAGTGAACAATGAATGATAATGTAAAGTTTTATGGGAAAGTTTCAAAACACCTAAATGCTGCTGCCAGCCAGCTTGCTGTTTATTTAGAGCGGGTGCTGCCGCTTATTTTTGATGATTGGTGGAGTCAAGCGGTGGTAACAACGCTTTCTTTCCGCCAAAAGAAACAACTGGAGCAGCGAAATATTACTTCGCTGGGTGGGCTTGATCTTGCTGGCCTTCTCCGAGTGCTGGATCAGAATTGGTATCAGATCTCTAATAGCCAGGGGCTGACACCTGAAGATCGGCACTTTGTTAAGGAGATGCAGAGTGTACGTAACCGCTGGGCACACGCAGATACTGAGGGCTTCCCAGTTGAAGATATCTATCGGGACCTGGATACCTTGCAGCGTTTTGCAGTTGTTATCGCTGCGGATGATGGGTTGATACTGGGTGTAAAAGAAACGAAATCAGAGCTGCTTGCAACTGATTCACAGCCGCAATCAAACGCTGATGTAGAACAGGTGAGTATGCTTGTGGAAAAGAAAAAAGATGAAGCTGAGTTCGCACCCGGACAAATTGTGTTTGTTAAATCAAATCCTGACTCGCGTGGTGCGGTTGTCGCTGTTCAGCCAGCTGATCCCGAAAATCGGTTTATGGTCTTTATGGACGGTAAAACTCAAATATTTTACGCTTCACAGTTGCAGCTGGAAGAGCAGGTTGAGGATAAGCTGGAAATCTTGCCCTCTGACCAATTCCATGCCTGTCTTATCTCTGCCAGATATGTAAAAGGGAGATGCCTTTTAAGAAGCGCGATGGAACCCACTACTTTGAGAAAAAGAAGATGCTCTCCCGCCAGTTTTTACCCAAGGAAGATGAAGCCAATTTTTTAGCGCTTTGTCCTGTTTGTGCAGCCAAGTACAAAGAATTTGTGAATGATGATGTGATGGGTGATTTATGGGAAGCGGTTGTGAGTGCAGACAGTTGCGAGATTCCCATATCACTCGGCGATGAGAATACCGGCATCCGTTTTGTGGAAACTCATTTATGTGATCTTAAAACCATTATTGAGTGCGAGAGTTGAAGCTGCATTCAAATGATAAAGGTTTAGCCTGAATTATTCATCAAGTTAAGGCAAAAAGCGAGTGGTCTTTTGTATGCCATTATGGTATAATGGTTTATGTTAAAAAAATCAAAAGATCCACTCATGAAAGATACTACCACACTTCAGCTTCAGTTTGCACCGCTAAAAGGCAAAAAAGTCACTGCCTGTTTCGATGAGCCACTCGTCAGCTCCGACGGCGGCGTACTATATATGCGGGAAGTTGACCAACAAATAAGGCTTATGGATCGTCTGGTTAAAGCGATTGATGACCCACGACGCCAGAGTCACATCGCCCACAAATTGGGCGAACTGCTTCGCCAACGCACCTATCAGATCAGTTGCGGTTATGAAGACGCCGATGACTGCGATCATCTGCGAGCGGACCCGGCTTTAAAGGCGGCCGTGGGCCGAGATCCGGTGGATGATTCGTCACTGGGATCCCAGCCAACCATGACACGCTTGGAAAACGCGGTTACACATCGTGATCTTCTGCGGATGGGCTATGCCTTCGTTGAGCATTTCATCGCCTCTTACGAGACCACACCTGAGCTCATTGTTTTAGACATGGACCCGACTGCGGACCATGCCCACGGGTATCAACAACTGCTCCTTTTCAATGCCTATGAAGACGAGTATTGCTTCATGCCCTTCCACGTCTACGAGGGACTTTCGGGCAAATACATCACGAGTGTGCTGCGGGCAGGGAAAACGCCCACAGCTTCTGAGATTATAAGCGTACTCAAGCGGATTGTACGTCGTATTCGAAAAGCCTGGCCCAAGGTGCGGATCGTTTTTCGAGCTGACAGCCATCATACCAAGCCCGCAGTTATAAGCTGGATGGAAGCCTATAATGTGGAATTTATAACGGGTTTAGGCCGTAACAACAAGCTCGGCAAGCTGTTTGCTCTTGCTATACAGGAGGCTGAGACGAAATATCGGCGCACAAAGCGGCCAGTCCGCACATATGCGTCGGCACACTATGCTGCCGGAACATGGGAAAAAGCTCAGCGCGTCATCTGCAGAGTTCACGTCACGGAGAAAGGCACCGATGTGCGCTACATCGTGACCTCTTTTCAAGAGGCGGGCGCCAAGTATCTTTACGAAGTTGTCTATTGTGCCCGCGGCAAGATGGAGCTGATGATCAAGGATCACAAGGTCGCATTGAAGTCCGACCGCACCAGTTGCCACCGTAAGGAGGCCAATCAGTTCCGCCTGTTCATTCATTCGGCAGCCTATGTGCTGATGCATGCTTTTCGAAGCAATCTGCTTCGTGGCTCTGAATTCGCAACCGCCCAATTCGATACTATTCGCCTGCGCCTTCTAAAGATCGGCGCACGTGTCGAGGTTGGCAAGACCTTCATACGGTTCCACTTCCCGGACAGCTATCCGTTGCAGCCTCTTCTACGACGGGCCTCCGCTATGCTCCAGGCTCTCAACACACCATAGTCATGCTCCGTGGCGGTCCCCCGCGCCCTGAAAATACGGGAGGTGGGGCAGAGCTGTGCCTAAAACTAACGCATGCAACCACTTACGCTCCTATTCGTGCAGGTCGATATCATTAGTGGTCATTTTCCTCATTTTGAAGCTTGGAAGCTTCCGCCAATATGACTTCATGAATAGATCAGGCTAGTCAAGCTACGGACGACGATGCTGTGCGACGATGTTGGTGGACGATTGGGGTCATTCGGGAAATCGTCGACCAGCATCGTCGTCCGTTATCGTCAACCGCAGGCGCAGCCGAACTTCATTAGCTCTCGATTGCAGTGAATACTGTCGGCAAATTATTGATTAAAAGGCATTTTCCTAATGCACCATGATCAAAGTGCCCAGCGGCGGAATGACGATGTCGCCAAGGTACATGTTATCAATATATGTGGTGGTGCCGTTTGGTGATAAGTATGCTCTGATGCTATCTGGCGCGATGCCGAAGTCGCTCGTCAAAGCGACGGGGCCATAGGTAGTTCTATTCATCTTCAGCGTAACCTCGCCGTGCGTCCCTTGTTCGAGGTCGTAAAAAAATCGCAGGTACGCCCACTCATTCTGTGGCATCGTAGCGCCGGGAAAAGCTGTGAGCACTGAGGCGCTGACTCCAGGCTGAACCTCTATCGCGTGGGCGGGAGACAACCTGATTGATCCGACCAAGTTCTCTACTTTTTTCTGGTACCAGCGAAGGCGAAAATCCTGATTACTGTGATAAGCCCAGAAGGCCAATTCGAATTGTTTCTTGCCCAGTGAGTGTGTACCCGGCCGCGGGAAAAGAGCCGTACGTCCACCCGCATATTTGGATATATCACTCTCAAAGCCTACTCGCGTGGCACTCCATGAGCCATTGCCGTCATGCACCGGCGCCGCTACCAAAGTGTTTACAAAATATGCACTGGCACCAAAGGGACCCCACTCACCTTCACCGGTATGCGCATCGCCGTAGGTGGAACTGCCAGGGGTATACTCAAACCCGGTGCGAAGGTACACAGATGAATTCGTCACTTCAGCCATGTAAAAATCATCGATGTAGGTTGCTGTTTTATTGGGCGGTTGCGGGTTCACGTTGAAGCCGCTGGATGAGCCGCAGAAAGCGTCCGACAGTTCGTAAACATTAATCAGTTCATCGTTCACCAGTAACGTCATGGTGCCATAACTTTTGGAGTTGAGGTCGTAAACCAAGCGCACTTTTGTCCACTCGTCCGTGGCCAATGACTTGCCAGTGGTCTGCCAAATCGCCGGATTCGTGCAGGATATATAAATTGGGCCATCTATGGTGGCAAATAAACCACCGGTCCCATGGCTGGAGCCGGTTGACGAATCGCGCCAGTTGAAAGCGACCGAGGACTTGCCGTCGCGATAGATCCAGAAGGACACTTCAAACTGCTTGGCTTTCCCTGCATTGGCCCCTGGCATGGGCTCGATAGCCGTCCGTCCGACAAACAGAGCCTCACTAGCATCATAAGTTTCCCGGTAGATCCTCAAAGCTGTATTGCCACTGTGTGAGTGTGCATCAGAGATGGTCCACTGATAGTTGCCCGTGCTCTTGAAAACTCCCCATCTGCCTTCCGTGTTTGCGTCCGAGCCAATGAAACCAGCTGTGTTGGTCGGATATTCGAATCCGTTATTGATCCAAACGACCGCCTGTGCGCCAGTGGCCATCAGCAGCAGTAACCCCACCGCCAGAGTGGTCGCCGCTGTACGAATTTCACTCATAATCGTCTCTACTCTTCTCTTCATCGCTATGCTCCTTTTTTACTGATTGTTGATCAACAATTCTAGTCAAGGGTAACCTTGCTTCGCCCGGTAACTTCAGACCGGCGAGAGCGCGGCAAACACCCCTTGATCCCTGTGTTTCATTATATTGCTACCTGTATCCACAGATAAACTTTACAAATATTTCTGCTGTAACCATTGCGACCATCTTGAACCGCTACTGCTTAATCCCAAAACGGAAGGCATACAAATCAGCATCCTTCAATTCAAAATGGAGGGTCACCGGTTTACCAGCCAAAGCCTTTACATCCGCGCCGCTCTTCCAGGCCATGGGCAGCTCAATTCCGTCACCGTAAAGCGGCGGGCACTCCGCCAAGGTGTACCCTGGCAGTGCGTGACCTGCCTCGTCACGAATCTTGCAGCGGATATACCCCGCAGCCGAGGTTGAAACGTTAAGCAGCAGCATTGTCGCTGTTGCCGACCCTTGTGCAGAAAATATCAATGGTTTCATCGTGAGTGTCCCACCCGCCATATCCGCACGGACCGAGACAAACCCGTCAGTTCGAAGCACGTAGCGGTGCTGGCTCACAGCGTGATAGATCGACATCTCCGTCGGGCTGGTTGGCACAACGTTAAGTGCCGCATAATTTGCCCGGCTCGCCCAGCGTTCAGGGTCGAGCCCCGGACGGATATAGGCTTCAGTAAAGCGGCGGTCAAAGGTCGTTGTGCCAGCACGTGAGGTCATGAACAGAATATCGGTAGAACCCAACATACCGTCTGTCTTTTGCCCGGCAACCCTGCCTGCCGTATATCTGGTTGGCAATGCGATGTAGATATGCGGCGCACGAAAATAGGGATGCGTCTGGCTCGTATACAAATGCTCCCCGGGAAAATTAGGATTGGTCGCCACCGGCGTACTCCAGTGCAGGAAGTCCGGCGAAATTGTCCGGCTGATGGTTCGCAGCCGAGCGGGCGGCGGGGTCCATGTTCTGAAATAACAGACGTAACACCCCTCCGCTTGCGACCAGAACGCGACATTTTGAGAGTCAAACGCGAAATCCTCTACTCTGAGTACTGGCTTATCCTGCATCTTCGACCAACGGAGGCCGTCATCCGACTCGAAAGCACACAGCCCGCCAGAGGGAAAATGCTGGCTGGGATGCGCCCCAGCCAAAGCCTTGAAGCGCTTGCCTCTGTGCTTCTCAGGTCGCACGTCTAGGAACGGCGAGAAATTATGACAAAAGGGTGACTCATGCAAAGTGACATTGTTGGAGTGCGACCCGTTGATCTCGAACAAACCGAGGTTCGGCTTCTGCCACTGGATCCCATCAGCACTTTCAGCGTAACAAGTGATTTCGCCTGGATTTCCATCCCGCATACTCCCCTTATAACTGGGGTCATTCGAGCGGTAGTAGACACGGTATTTATCGCTATCTTTTATGACGGTCGCGTAGTTCCCTTTTGGCAGTGGATGAGCAGCCAAGGGCATCTGCTGCGGGGTATGCAGCTGAAATCGGGTGCCTTCCAGCTGTTCGATCAGGTAGTCATCCACCATCAGCTCAAGCCGTGAGCCGATCTCAATCGGTTCTTTCGCTCTCTAATCCTGAGCCATTCCCGCAGCCGCAACAGATGTGATCGCCAATACCAGCAATATGCCCTTATCCAAGATCTCTTTCATTCGAATATTCCTCTGTCCTATTATCATTCGTTTTCGTGTTTCTTCGTAACTTCCCAATAACTGGCCAGAGAACAAGAGCACGCTGAAGCGTGAACAACAAACGGCTGCTACATAAGGTTTGTTGTCCAGCCTTTAGGCTGCTCCAGGAATCTTTTTCTCGGCTGAGTGCTAATGGATAAGGATGATTGTCCCTTGCTGCACCAAAGCAGGCAATCCAAAGAATTCACGTGCGCCAACCGTCATGAGGGTGTTGATCTCGCCGGGGCTCAGCACCTCGAACAGAACTACGATGTCGTCCACATCGCCGACCAGTTGTTCGTCAGCTCCAAACGTGCCTACATCCTCGCCTATCTGCAGTTCTTGAGCCATTGTCACGGCACCGGTTCCGTTCGTGCCAATGCCGACTTGCGCGCCGTCCAGGTAAAGCCGGACCTCGCCGTTGTCATAGGTCGCAGCTAGATGGTGATAGGCGCCGTCGTTAAAGGAGGTGCTGGCCGTGGTCACCGCAGCATTACAGTAAAACCGCATAGCTGGATTGCCGATACTGTCAGGATCGAAGTCGAATAGCACCTGCGCGGCGTTAACGGCTCCGCTCCCCGTGTAGCTGCTGAACAGACGCTGATGACTCGTCAGTGCTGTCGTGTCAACATAGGCCGCGAGCGTAAACCGCTCTCCGATGGCTTTCGTGCCGGAGAGGCGGATCACGTCATGAACCTCGTTGCCGAGAGTATTGACGAAGGAGAACGCACGGCGGCCGAACTTCGGGTTGCCTGCGCTGACAGTCACGCCGGCGCTGGTGAACACACCGTCCTGAGCCCCGTCGCTGGTCAGCAGGTCCGATGCCCCCGAGGAGTCACCTTCGGCCGAATACAGAATACCCGGGCGGGACAGGGTGCCCGCGAAGTAGGCATCCGCGCCGCTGTAGGCGACCTGCCGTATGGCGGCCAGCGACAATGCGTTTGTGTAAAACAGAAGATCGTCAACATGCCCGTACAGTTGTTCGTTGCCACCATTGCCATGGTCTTCACCAACGAGCAGGTTCCGGGCCAGCTTGACGGCGCCGGTTCCGCTCGTGCCGCGGCTGACCTGCTCGCCGTCCAGATAGAGCCTCACCACGCCGTTGTCGTAGGTCGCCGCCACATGGTGGTAGACACCAGTGGAGATGTCATTGGCGAACATGACCGCCTGGTCACTGTGGAGGAATCTACAGCTCCAACCATACCTTTTTTTCGGATCGATATCGATCACCAGCTCATCGGAGGCCACCCCTCCGTTCAAGTAACTGGCCCAAAGCCGCTGGAAGCTGTTCGACGGGGTGTTAAAGCAGGCGGCCAGCGTGAACTTGTCGCCGAGACATTTGGAGTCCTTCAACTCGATGTCGCCGCTTGAGGTGAAGTAAAGTGACTGTGATCCGAACTTCGGCATGTCGGAGCTGACCATCACCCCGGATCCGGAGAACACGCCGTACGACGCGATGGACTCAGCAAGGCTATCCGTAGCTTTGTCCGTGTCGCCTTCGACCGTGTACAGAATGCCGTCCTGCGTCGAGAAAAACTCCCCGGCGCCCACGGAGGCCAGAAAAGCGACCTCGTTCGAGGACATGGCGCGGTCGTAGATCAGTATGTCATCAATGTAGCCGAAGGTCTGGTCCCCTGCGCCAGCCCCATAGAGCCAGTCTTCGCCCACCTGGATACGCCGTCCATCGTTGTTATCTATAACCGGAACTCCCGAGCCAGCCGTGGCACTACGAACCTCGTTGCCGTTCACATACAGTCTCACGCTCCCGTTACTGTACGTTGCCGCCAGATGGGTGTAGGTGTTCGCGGGAACGCTTACAGCAGGCGATGCCATAATGATGGCACCATTCACAATCAGTCGAAGGCCTGAGACTTTAGAGCCATAGTCAAGAATAAGTTGATTGGCCGTGCCTCCCGTTCCGTTGAAGGTGCTGAACATCCGCCGCAACCCCGGAGCAGTGTCCGGACGGACGAACGCCGCCAGCGTGAACTCCGACCCCCAGAGTGGACGAGTCGGGTATGTCGATGGTGTTAAGATAGGTCGGCGTGATCGTGAACTTGAACGCAGATAATCCGGATACCGAATACGCGTCGCTCACGAAGACATTGGTTGTGGCACTTTTGGTGTTGTCTGAGTAGGTGCGCGTGAACGCGCCGTTCTGAGCCCCGTCAGCGGTCAACCGGTCCGTCGCAACAGAACCATCGCCTTCAGCTGTGTACAAAACCTGCAGTGCTGAAGCGGATGCAGCGCAAAACAGCGCTAATATGAATGTTGTCTTTCTGTTCATTACTCTACCTCCTTATTGCTTTGTGATCGTCACTATAAATTGCTTGCTTGCCGCCTTTTGCGTACGCGGCTGACCGAAGCGGTACGCGAAGAGGTCGGCATCCTTGAGCTCAAAGTGCAGAGTAATGGTCCTGCCGGCCAATGCCTTGAGTTCAGCCCCTTCCGCCCAGACCACCGGCAGTTCAATGTCATCGCCATAAAGCGGCTTGCATGCCGCCAGCGTGTAACCGGGAATCGCCACGCCAGCTTCATCACGGATTTCACAGCGGATGCTCCCCGCAGCCGAGGTTGAGGCGTTGAGCAGCAGCATGGCATCGCCCCACTCCATCTCGCCGGGCAAAGCAGCTGTAGCCACGCCGGAGGTCAACTTGTTGCTCAGAACCCGCCCGGTATCGCCCTCCATGTCGAAGAAGACACCAATGTCGGCAGCTGCCGTGATAACCTTGCTCATGCCCTGCTGAGCGGCAGTGGCAATCTCCGCCGCACTCAGGACGCGCCCGATCAGCGTGATGTCGTCAGCCAAACCGAGAAAAGGCTCGTTTACCGTGGAAGCCGGCGGATAGTCCTCGCCGAACCGCAGGTCGCCCAGCGCTGGCCGCAACGCACCCGCTCCCGGCGCTCCTCCGCGTCCACACTCTACGCCGTTCACGTACACGATGATCACGCCGTCATCATAGGTGGCTGCAACGTGCATGCGGCCCAGGCTAGCCGTATTCCAGCCGGGCACCGCAGAGGCGGGGACATTGACTGTTGAGCCATCGTACCAGAAACGCATTGCCGTGCCATCCGCAAAAGCAGCCCCTGCCATCAGGTCAAAGATCACCTTTCGTGTGCCTGGGGTATTAGGTCCGCCTGCATAAGCAGAGAACAGGCGGCGATGGCCAGCTGGCATAGCGCTGTACGCAACCGCAAATGTGACCCTTGCTCCGAGATTGGAGGTTCCGGGCAAGGTAAACACAGAGGGGGCATTGACCCTGAGTGCCCGCGTACCGAACAGCAGATTCGTTGTGACGGGCGATACGCTGCACAGCTCTTCGTAACAAGGTAGTGGATTAACAGGAGCAGTGAACGTCAGCTGCCGCGTCGTGACCGTTCCGCTCGCCATATCAGCTTGCACAGAGACAAAGCCATCCAGCCGCATCGTCATCCTGCGCAGCCGGTTAGGCGTGGTTGCGTAGTAATTCTCGGTTGAGTAAAGCGACAGCTCGCGCGGAGCACCCGGGAACTCCGGCGCGGTTTCGACCACCCCCCAGGCGATCATGTTGTTGCGGTTTATCCAGCGTTCATGCTGAAGGCCAGGGCGGTGGAACGCCTCCTCCCATCGCCTGAAGAGCAGCCCATCGCGACTGCTCATGAAAACTCCGTCGGAGAGCCCCGGCAGGTCGCCGCCACCGCTCCTGTCGTAAGGCGTGGTTCTACTCGGAATGAACCGCTTCGGGAACCCGATATAGATCTGCGGGGCCCGTGGATAGGGTTGAATCGCGTTGGTGTATAAATGCTCGACCTTGGTCCCGGCTTCATAGGTCAGCCACTGTGGCACTGTCCAGTTAATGAAATCGGTCGAGGTGCAGGTCATAATGGCCCGTACGCCGTTGGCAAAGTGGCGATGATAATCAACATACAGAGCCCGCTCTGCATCCCAGAACGCCAGGTTCTGCGAATCGAACACACCTTCGGTGATAACCGGCGTGGGATGTAGCTTGCTCCAGTGCAGACCGTCTGGAGAGACGAAAGCGATCAGCCCCTTGTCGTCACCGCCCAGCGCCTTGTACTTCTGCTCAGGAGGACAGGCTGGGTTGGTATCAAGAAAAGGCGCAAAGTTGTGGCTGCCGAGCCCCTCCCACACGATGTTATTGGAGGTCGAGCCGTTGAATGCGATCAGGCCCAGTTCCGGCTTACGCCACACGATTCCATCGTCGCTCTCCGCGTAGCAGGTCACCTCAGCGTGTGTTGTCCCGCCCCAGTTCGCGCCCCGATAGTACATGCGATAGAGATTGCCATCCTGAAATACAGTGTGATAGCAGCAGACGCTGCCCTCCCATGGTTTATCGTGTACAATCGCAACCTCACGCAGTTTGGGTGGATGCAGGGTCAAGCGCGCATTGCTCAATTCGGCAATCTGGCTCATGTCCCACATGAGCTCCAACTTGCTGTTAAGCTATTTAACCGCCGGATCAACCGCCCAGGAGGTCAACGCGCAAAAAGCGATGCAAACTAAACTCATTCGACCACACAAAAAAAACACTTGTTTCATCATCTGTTCACTCCAGTTTCTTTTATTCATAATTATTACCTCATTCATAGAGTTACTGTAACACGTTGCCTATTTACATAATACAATTAAAAAAGAAATCTAATATCATTGTATTTTCATTTTGAGTATATTGAGACAAACACATCCGATGACTGCCTTACCAGTCGCATAGGGGCTAAGTCCGCGCAAGCGCGGAATGGCGAGAAGTTCTAAAGTTCTAAAGTTCTAAAGTGAAGAGGTCGCACCATTGGCGCGGGAGCAACGTAGGTCCGATTTCCAATCGGACAGGCCCGATGCAATCGGGAGCTACTGAAGTTCAGCTTTGCCCGGGTTGACGATGCTGTGCGACGATGATGGTCGACGATTTTTAAGGGCGGAATCATTAATCGTAATCCGTTCTCGTATGCCACGCCGAACGCTGGAAGGCGGGTCGCCCACTATCGTCAGCCAAAGCCTTTTTCAAACTTTACAATATAAGTGAGAATAAACAAACCGTTTTTGATAATTAAGGAGTCTCCATCAAAATCAGTTTTCACAAGACATCCCTACTTCTCTTCCAAAAACGCCTCGATTTCTCGCAGCACCAGGTATCGTTTTCCCGAATCGGAGCCGCGTGTCACTGTAACACGCAGTTTCGTCAGGTCGACCGTTTCAAAACAACATCGCAGCGGTATCGTATTGTCATGCTTGTTACGGGTCGCCGCGTCTTTTATCTCGGCCAGAGTCCGCCATGCGCCGTCCACAAGCCCCTCCACTTTAAAATCCTCAGGCGCGCACTGATTTTCCCAGCCAAGGTGTCCTCCCTTCAGGAAAACTGTGTTGACGCGCACAACATGCTCCGGCACCAACTCGATCCTGACCGGCCATCTCTCAAAAACAACGGATGAATTACTGGTATCCTCTCCGTCAATGAGCTCCGTAGCCGTTGTTATAGTGCCGTCGATGCCAATTGAACGGGCCTCCCCGCCTTTATCAACAGAGATCAGATTCCGTACCAAGCGGGAAACAAAAACCGGCTCAGGTAACACACGCGGCGGCGCAGCCTGAATAACCCTGGATGCTTCGCCGATGACGGGCCAGTAATCAGGCTTTAGCAGGCACATCTCTTCGTAAATGCCGATAAAGTCAAACGCCTCGCGTGAAAACGCCAATAGCTGCTCCTTTATAAATGCACTTCGAACGGCCTTGTCCGCCTTGAGATGGCCAAACGCACCGGGAAGCCAGAAGTCAAAACCGACATCAATATCATTCTGACGGCATTCGCAGACCAACGACTGCATGCGCTCCGATTTTTTATAGACATCAAACGAATCACCATGAATGCGCGGCTCAATTAGGAAGTCATCACACAATTTTTCAGAAATAATCTTTTCAGGGGGCACAATCCAGCCACCGCAAATTTTATCTAACATTGAGGATGGTGCCTGGAACAGACACAGCCGCTTTCCTGATGCTTCAAAAACCGGACGCAGCTCCCTCAGCCATGTCATAACATAACCACCGTAAATCATGCGTAATTTATAAGTATCATACACACCATCAGCGGGCTTACCCCATCGTTTGTGATAATCCCGCAGTGCCACATCATTGTACATGTATTTCAAAAAATCACGGCTGTTACCATCCCAAATTGTGTTGTGCTGATAGTGCGTCTTGAGCGCAACCCCGGCAACCCCCTCATAACTCAACATCTCCTTCACCAAATCTGTCTTATATCTGCGAACCTCGGGGTATCCGAAACAAAGCAGCCCCCAGCGAGTGCGCCCCTCCTGATCAACCGCACGATACTCAGGATGCTCTTCCAGAAACTTCGAACTCCAGGCCTGCACCGGTGGCAATGCCCGCCGACCATCATCAAATGGATCAAGCCAGGCATACAAGGCAACCCCGTTGCGCTTAGCAGCACGGCCAGCAACTGCCAAAGGATCGCCGCTCTCTATGGATTTTGTAAATAGCTCCTCGGTATGCGGTCGATGAAGTATCTTGAACGACGCATCACCCCTTGGGAAATTCTTTTCCTTCAACTCTGAACTCAATGTACGAAAATCACCGTTGAGCGTCACAAAGCTGGCTCCGCTCTGCTGCCAGCCAGAGGGTTCAAGTAGCGTGTCGCTCTCCTCCATATCCCCGTTCACAAGGCGTTCCTCTCCCCTGCTATCCTTCAGCGAGAGCGCATCCATAACAAATACCTGGATATCGGGGTGCCCCTCCGAAAAGGCTCCGACATAAAATGCCTGATCACAAACAAAGCGAATCTCAGATCCCTGAAAGGCCTCTGTATTGATTGCGGTGCCGCGTGCCAGCACCTCTCCGCTCTCCGCATCAACCGCCGCCAGAAATGCACCCGGCCTCACCGGTCGTCGCACTCCAACCGCCGTCAGCATACGGCTGAACCATGATGACGAAGGTGGAGGCAGGGGCGTGACGCTGACTGCGCCGTTGAACACAAAACTCTCTTGCGCTCCGTTCTCCACCCTTTGCACCAATCCGCCGAATGCTAAATTTTTCAGCTCCGGCAGCACCATCGGCACATGCATCCCAACACCCCCGGCGCAAAACATACACCCCGCCAGCAATGAACTCAATTCAGCTTTTCTCATTTTAACTCTTTCTGTAATTTTCAATCTCCAGCATCCCTTCCGTCTACGCCAATGCTGCGACGTGACATGTTGAACCGCTTTGGTTGACGATGCTGTGCGATGATGTCGGTGGACGATTGAGAGAATTATCCTCTCTCGCATGTCCAATCTCCCACCCCATAAAAAGCGAAGTGCATACGGGCAGGGCGCACTTTGATTTTTCAGCCGGCATTCCGGCGGCCCCGCTACTGCGGGGAGAAAAAGCTCGTGCGCATCGTCCGTATGCCGAAGCGACCTCGTGCGCACCGTCCGTATGCCGGAGTGCCCCTCGTCCGTATGCCGGAGCACTTACCTCAATATAATCATCGTCCCGTCAGGACCCCTTGGTCCGACGACCTTCAACACTCCGGTGCCGCTAAAGAGATCATCGTTAATATAATCCAGCTCTGAGCTGCATGACGATGAACCGTAGCGCTTCCCGCGTCCCGGACGCTCACTGCCGTTAAGCACCAGATGTCCGACATCGACCTCGCCTTCGAAATCCAGGTTAACCCTGCCATCCGAGGCAACCCTAAGCCACAGATTTGAGTTGAGAGCCGCACCACTACGCTCGAGCGTCAAGGCCGCGTCCGCACTGATCAAAACATTCGTGCATGTTGTCACACTACCTTCGGTTGTCAGCATGCAGATACCGGCATTGATCTGCGCATCCCCCTCAAACGCATGGGTGCTATTAAGCATCAAAGTACCGGCACCCTCCTTGACGAATCCGCCCGGGCCGGACGATGTTCCCGACAACCGGACTGTACGTCCCGCCTCCGGAGCAAAGGTCATATCGCCGTTTATCCCAGTGAAAACGGTCGGGCTCTCAATGTTAACCCATGTCCCACTTTTAGGTTCAAGACGACCACCGCCCAGGCTGATTAAAACGCCAGTTCCAGCCGCAGTATTCATTGAATTCACTTTGAACAACCCCCCGTTCAAATGGATCTCACCCCAGACACCGTTAAATGACCCGATATCCGCCGTTCCCCCGGACTGTTTGAAGATTCCATAATGCCCATCCGCAGAGCCGCTGTTCCGTCCGAAATACAGAGAGTTCGCCACAGTCAACGTCCCGTTGACCAGATTGTAGGTGCCGGTTCCCTGAATGTCGGTCAATGCCGCCGTGTGCCCGAGAACAAGCTGATTACCCCAATTGATACCCGGGGTAACCGTACCACCGTTCTGAGTAAAGAGCCCTGGACCCGGAGCCATGGCAGAGGCATTGATCGCTGTAATAAAACTGTTGCCGCTCACAGAGGCTTCAGCCGTATCGGCCAGAATAAACTCGGGAGTCGGCCCGACATCAGTATTGGAAAGCTTGCCGACCGAGATCAGCACATCGCGCATCGGCCCCTCGTTGATCACGTTTCCTGCATCCACATAGAGGTAGATCACAGAACCTGGATTCAGTAAAGTTGTTGTGCGGCGCAAGATAAGCGTACCCAAACCACGCTTGTGAACGCCGCCCATCAGACAAAGATCGTGGTCCATCACCAGCGTCTCGCCTTCACCCACCTCAATAACACCACCCGCGCTCAGATAGAGGGTATTGGTCACACCAGCAGGGCAGGTATTGGTCAACACTGCGCCGTCAACTCCTGATGCGAGCACCACCTGCTTGTTGGTGATTGCACCCATATCCAGAATCAATGTGCGCAGCGGTGCCGCATTGGAGACAGCGGCCGACAGATCCGCAGACCAGGCACTGTTCGGAATGAGACCTGCCACCCAGTTCCCGGTCGTGCTCCAATTGTCGTCAGCCCCGCCATTGATCCATGCACCCGGTTCCGCACCGACAATCAACAGGCCGTCACCCGTGAGCGCTGAACAATTTGTGGAGGCATACACCCCTGCGCCCCACTCCGTGCCTTCAATGAAGAAACGCTCGGCACTGACAACTACATCTGAGGCCAGATTGACAGTGCCGTTGGTAATACCCAGCACCCCCCATTTTATAGTGCTGCTACCGGAAACATTGATCGTGCCATCCAGCAACGTCACGTCATTGGTTCCAATCATCGAACCACTGACTGCCAAAGTTCCGTTGCTTACAACCACAGGCCCCGCAAAAGATCCCGCGCCCGACAGCGTCAGAGTGCCATCGCCAACCTTGATAAAGCCGCCCTCACCTGAAAGCGCACCGCTCAGCGTGACCGCCCGGCCCGTCTCCGGCGCAAAGGTCATATCGCCGTTCTCACCGGTGAATTTGACAGCACTCCCCACTGTGACCGGTGTTGTCGTCTTAGGTTCCAGACGACCGCCACCCATGCTGAATGAGCAGGAAGCCGCCGCGGTGTTATCAATCTCATTAAGCGTGAACAGCCCGCCGATCAGGGAGACCCGTCCAGTCCGCAAAACAAGCTTGTCAATATCCGCCACACCGCCCGACTGATTGAATACTCCGACGCCGGCATTCGCAGCCAATACCAGCTGACTCGCCACCCGTAGCGTTCCGCCCACCAGATTATAGGTGCCGGTGGCCCCCCACGATGCGACAGCTGTCGAAAACCCGATCTGCGATTTCGTCTGCCAGCTGATCTCCGGTGTCACGGTCCCACCACTCTGCGTAAAGACTCCGTTACCAGGATTTTTTGACGTGGTCAGATAGCTCAGAGCTGAAACAAAACTGGTGCCGCCAATGGATGCCTCCGGCGTATCCTCTAAGATAAACTCAGGTGTGGCATTCGGTTCACTCCGCTCCGGCTTGCCGACCATCACCAGCACGTTCGTTATAGCACCTCCTGATATAACGGTCCCCCCTTCGACAATCAGAGTGATCGTCGAGGACGCAGTCACGAGTGAAGACAGCGCAAAGGTCTTACGGCGTAGTGACAAGGTTCCCTCTCCCCCGCTTGTACAGATTACCCATCAGACATATGTCATGATCCAGAACCAGCGTTTCGCCTGCGCCCACATAGATCACACCTGCCGACTGCATATAAATCGTATTGGTGACACCTGCCGGGCAGGCATTGCTGACCACCGCACCGTTGACACCGGCATTCAACACCAGAAAATTATTGGTGACCGCAGCGGGGTCGAAGACCACTGTGGCGAGCGGTGCATCATTCGAAACCACACCGGACAAATCGGTCGTGGAAAAATAACCGGCAGGTGTTGCTCCCTGCACCCAGTTCGTACCTGTGCTCCAGAGCATATCTCCGCCTGCGCCTGTCCAGCCGCCGCTATTTACCGCCAGCGTGCCACCACCAGTGATCGCCGTGCAATTTGCTGAAGTATAAAAGCCGGGTACTTGTTCCACGCCGTCAAGCAGCAGCCGATAAACCGATGCTGTACCGCCCGCACTCAGGTCAATGCCACCCGACTCCATAACCGAAAGTCCGGTCACGCCCGGCAATGATGCGCCGTCAAGCAGCTTGACGCTCCCCGTTCCCGCTACCTGCAGCAAAGGCAGAGTTCCGGGAAGGTTCACTTTACTGCCCGCTGCCACCTGAAAGACACCGCCTGTAACCATCAGCGAGCTGTATGTGACGGTGACCCCGGCACCAAGATTCATGCTGCCACCCGCAACCAATACCGCATTGCCGCCATTCATAGCCTGACTGACATTCAACGTGCCGTTACTGATAATCACCGGCCCGCTGAACGAATGTGCATTGCCACTCACCACCAGCGTATCAGGCCCTTCTTTTATAAACCCGCCCGGTCCAGACACTCCGCTCAAATAACTCGTAAATTCACTTCCCGTGGCACAGAAGCGCGTCGGGCCGTTAATGCCCGTAAATTTAGGATGGGTGTTGCCATAAACATTGAATCCGCTGCCCAGCGGATAAATGCATACGCCACCGATGTTGAAGGTTGCCGTGCCAGACCCGTTTTTGGCGATACCACCCAGCCACAACTCACCGCCCGTGAGATTGTAGGTGCCGCTTCCCGTGGAAGCTTGTGAGAAGTTCAGATAACCAGCCTTCAGCTTGCCTCCCGCTTGATTGATCGATCCTGTGCCGTCGAATGCAACCCACACTCCCTTGCCGCTCAAATTGACCTCGCCACCATTAAGGTTGTACTCACACGATCCGCCAGCCGCATAGGCGTTCAAAAAGATACCGCCTGAAGCATTGATCGACAGGTCCAGCGTGCCGCCTTCGTGCGTGACCACCGCCCGCGAACCAGCGCCGCTCCCCAACAAACGATTGCCGCCCCAGAGAAGGTCCGAACCCTGAGTCGAAAGGGTCGAGACATAGGAAGAGCCCTCCCGCATCACGAACTCCGGTGCGTCGCCAGCATCAGGCTCAACTGTTCCCAGGAACATACGCGACGCATACAAGCTGATCGCGCCCTCGTTGACTACGCGCCCCTGCTCAATCTGGAAGTCAGTACGCACCGTTCCAGGCAGCCTGCGTTTGAGTACCAGCGTGCCGTACCCGTCTTTGCGCAGCATACCGGTCGGCTTGAAATCGGTATCCAATTGCAGCTCCGCCCCCTCGCCAACCTGCACATGGCGCGTCGCAGTCGTTGTCAGCGTGATTGTCCGTGACGAAGGCGCAGCTGTATCAGAGAGAATCGTCAGCGTATTAGTCCTACCGCTAACAGGGGTAGGGTTATAGAGAATCTCCCCGACGGTCACATCCGCTGTCAGGTCAATTGTGCCTGTCGCGGCCGACAAATCGGCAATGTCATTGGCACCCGGCTGGGTGCTGTCTGACCAATTCGCATTGCTAGTCCACAATCCGCCCACGTTGCTCAACCACGTACGCGTGGCCGCCGGGAGAGATGATACGGTCAACACTTCTGCCAAAAAGATAAAGCATATTGTCTTTTTCATGTTTAGCCTTTTTTCTTTTACAACTTACACACTAACTCAGCAGCGTCCCTATGGTGTACTACTGACCTCATTCGTATAGTTACTATAACACGGTGTCTATTCTCATCATACAATGAAAAAAGAAATGTGATTTCATTGTATTGCCTGCTGATCTCAGTTCGCATCAGCGGGCTCATAGCGCCCGCTGTACCTATGCTGGCCGCAACGCCCGTCCGGTCCGAGGTCAAGGACCTCAGCTACAGTTGAGAACCTTACCCCTCTGTAGGGCGGGGGCCGTGACCCCGCCGGGAGGCGCAGCCAACCTCCAGTGTGCCTTGTACGCAATCATCCACCGCATAGCGGGCATGTGTTGCTTAAAGTATGTCCGCCTGCGTGTCCCGGCATAGCAGAAAACGACGACGGATACCCGGTGGACGGAAGTTACATCCCACATCCTACTATTGGCGAGAAAGCCACTTGCCACATTCTACAATTTGAGGCGTAGCCTCCCTCCGCGCTCTGCGCAAACCAAACTACTTATCCAGCCACTCCGCATCGATCTTGATCACTACCTTCTTGACTCTCTCCGGCGCGTCAGAGGCCATAACCCGTGGCATATGGCAGTCCATTGGAAAGAAGAGAATAAACTGGCCGGGTTGAATTGTGATCGCGTTTGCGCACATGGGGTTGAAGGTGTAAATGAGATCATCACTGGCCGGACGATAGTCTTTGATCAGCTCCAGCGAATTCTGCGGCGATTGATACAACTTTTCGTGGCCATTCAAAATGACGTGAATATCCAGATAACGATGGTGCATCTCCATCGCGGCACTCACCAGTGGAACCGTGTCATACTCCTGCACCTGCGCGAAGAGTTTATCGCCCTGCAAAATATGCTTGCCCAGCGGTGTCGCGGCATCAACGGACTCTATAAAGGTGAAAACCTCCTGCCAGACCGCTTGGTTTTTGCCGGCATAGAGCGGCCAGTTAGTGCATGTGTCGTAGATCATTTCTTAACCTGCCATTTCGTGGCCATCAGGCAGGTTTTTTCGCCCTGGTTCTCGGCCTGATAATAAACCGTCAGGATACTGCCATCCGGCAGCTCTGTTGAGGCTGGATAGCCGAGGTCACCATTGAAATGACCGGCCAGCTTGATCTCGTTGGCCACATCCCACGTGCGTCCGTGGTCATCGCTGATGCAGGCGTAATTTCCAAAGGCATCAAAGCGCCGACCATAAACAGAGACCAGTTTACCGCTACGCAGACGGATCAGATGCGGCGGAAGACCTGCCAACTCTGTCATTTTGGCCACATCCCATGTTTTACCACCATCGCTGCTTGCGGATTGCCAAATTTTTCCGCCCTTGCCGTGATAGCGAATCTGCGCCACAATGCGTCCATCCGCTGTCTCAACCGCGTGGGGTTCATGAAAAAGTCCGATCTTCTCGCCCTCCGGCAAGCTGATCGCGCCAATGCGCTGCCAGGAGCGGCCCTGATCGCGCGACTCCGCCACCGAAATCTCGCCACGCTCCCCGCTGTATATCCCGAAATGTTTGTAATAGGTAATGCCGACATAGAGCAAGCGACCATCTTTCAGGACAATCGGTCCGTGCGGGGCCGTGCCTGGAGAGCGCACCTTAGGTTCCCAGGTCTTGCCGCCATCTGATGACCGGACCGTGAAATATCCAAACTCGGTTTTTTTCGCCTCAGCCGTAATTTTCTCATCATGCAGCCACCAGTAAAAACGGGGTGAATCCGGTTTAAGCTTGGTCCGGTCACGGATACTTGAGATGTAAGCCATCGAGGTGAACCATGAGACGACCAAATCTCCGTTGGCCAGCTCAACAATGCCCGCATCACGGTCATCCAAAGGTGTGTTACAGATATTGACCGCTGGTGTCCAGGTTGCCCCCTGATCCTTGCTTCTGATCATCTGAACCTTGCCAAATGGACAGACATGCTCATCGCGGTCACCAGAGAACACCGCTAATATCTCACCATCTTTGCGCACACACACGGTCGGCCAGCCAATATATCTTCCCGGCTGCTTGCAAATAGCCTTCGTCCATATAATCTCGGACCGCGCTTGTTGCGCTGGGGCACCGTGCATCTCTTGCGCAGCCTCTTGCCCCGACACCGGCATCACTGCGCAAGCTATGAAAACCACCCATGCGATCTTTACCAGATCCCGACATGTCCATATCTGTTCAAAACGTTTTTTATTGTTCATCATATACCCCTTTTTTTGTTGAATCATGAACACCGAGCGCATTTCACCTAACAGCCTACAGCCTAAATACCTAAGCGACTACGGGACACGACTTTCTCAATTTGTTAATTTGGTAATTTGGTAATTTATATTAACATGAACTCTGTGCACATCATACAATGAAAAAAGAAATGTAATTTCATTGTATTTCCGGCTTTACAAATTTCAATATAATCCATACACTTCTTCGTATGAGTAAAGTTACACAGTGTGTGGATCATAAGCGGGATTTAGCAGTTACCTACCGATGCACTCCTGAACAAGGTGTCTTTGATCTTGCGGAAGCAGGTTTGCCCGAGGTGCCGGCGCTCGGTTTCAGTCGCTACGGACGCGCCATCGCATCCGTGGAGGCGCATCGCCATAAGGATTGTCTGGAGATTGGACTCTGCCTGCGCGGAGCACTCACCCTGCTGAACAACGGGCAGGAGCACCGAATCATGCCGGGCGACCTTTATATCAACAAAGCGGAGGACCTCCACTGCCTGACGACCCATCCCAAAAGCACTATAATTTACTGGATGCTGATTCGCACTCCGTCCAACAACAAACCTTTCCTGCGCCTGACATTTGATGAGGCCAGCGACATATGGAATCGTCTGAACCAGCTTCCATGCCACATAATAGCCAAAACCGACGCAGTTAAACATGCCTTCAGAGAGCTGTTAAAATACCAAGAACAGAAACAAGGAGTCTGGCGGACAGTAGGGCTGACCAACATGTGCACCTCAATTCTGATGGAGGTCATCAATGTCTCCACGAACAAAAGCCCGATCACCCGCCCCCTGTTGATCGAACAACTCGTGGAATCTATAAAAAAGAATCCGGAAGAAACAGTTAGTATCGACGAGCTTGCCAGAGAGGCGCGTCTCTCCCCATCGCTTTTAATCAGCCAGTTCAAACAGATAACCGGTCTACCTCCCTGTCAATTCCAACTCGCCTGCCGCATGGAGAAAGCGAAAAATCTTTTGACGACTACAGACTTTGGAATAACCAGAATTGCCTTTGATCTCGGGTTCTGCGCTTCACAGCATTTTTCGAGTCATTTCAAGCGCGCATTCGGCATAACACCTACCGCCTGGCGCAAAAAAAACAGGTCTTCCGCCAAATCTGTGGGTAAATAACGCTTAAAACATCTGGTATAATCCGCTATTATGTTGCATATCAAAACCACATTATAGAGAAAGATACCCGATGCGAATTCAAACTTTACTAAATCATTGTCATCCGCTCAAGTCATTTGTATATACCAAAGATGAACTTCAAACCAATGGTGATCGCGTTGAATTGATCGTCACAATTGAA
>JAQUCE010000144.1 GCA_028686345.1 Kiritimatiellia bacterium | reverse complement strand
CAGATGACCCATACTGCGGCAGCGCCGCCAAAAACCGGCAACAGAGTGCGACCGACCACCGGCTGCATCAGAAACAGCAAAAAAGAGCCTGTGAAGACCGTTATTGCTGGCAAATAAGAGTGCCGCAATCCAGCGCCCATATTGACATATCCTTTTTAGGGGTTAGGGGGTTAGGGGTTAGGGGGTTAGAGGTTAGGGGGTTAGGGGGTTAGGGGGTTAGGGGCGCAAAAGAGCAATTAATTGTTCTTTCCAAAAAAATGTTCATCGCAGCCTGCCGCGCGACACGCAAGTTTCATCAAAGAGGAAACGTAAAGATTATGAAATCCCATGATGCGCCTTTGACGAACAAACGCTCGGTGTCTGCTAATTGCTTCATCCTCCTTCGCCAAGGCTACGGCTCACATGCTGGAAGCAACCCTACACCCGGGCGCGCCTTTCATGAACCTGCTGCAGTATGCCGCTCGTAGAGCGGCTACTACACCGAAACGACAATCTTTGCGTTCCGCAGTGCAGCGCATGTGTAGTAGTCGCTCTACGGGCGACATCGGCCGACGATGCTGTGCGACGATGTTGACCGACGATTGGTATCACACATAAAATTGTCCACCAGCATCGTCGCCGCTATCGTCAACCGACCTCTAAAATCAAAATCTAAACTCCGCGCCCGGCGCTGCTGTTGAATGAAAATGTTTTCTGCAAGCAGGATGCTTGCACTACTCCATGATCACTTTTACAGTAACGTTTCAATAACACGCTTTAGAATCTTACGCTTGCGCTTTGATCCACGCCTCGGCTTTAACAAACAGCTCTTTGTTCTTTTGCGCGAGTTCCGGTTTTCTCTTAAAACTGGCGCCCACCGCACAGAGGATACTCTCGCGGCTTAAATTAAGCGCCCCATGGAGCGAGATCGCGGCCAGCATGATGGTGTTGGCAGCCTGGGCCACTCCAAAATCAACTGCCATGCGAATAGCTGGCACAGTGACCACCTTCACACCGGGGGGCGGCGAGACCTTAAGCGGGGCTGTCTCATCCACAAAAGCGACACCGCCGGGCAGCACATTGCCGATGAAACGCTCGTAGGCCATCTGATTCATGGCAACCAGCAGATCCGGGCGGTCGGCATCCGGAGAGCCTACGGCGGAGCCGGAGATAACCACTGCGCAGGAGGCCGCGCCGCCACGCTGCTCCGGGCCGTAGCTAGGGTACCAGGTGGTGAATCTGCGGTCGATCCTGGCAGCCTCCGAGAGCCAGAGCCCCAGACTGAGAACACCCTGCCCGCCATAGCCCGAGAACTTCATCCGCCGCTCCTTGAAGTCGGGGTCCACTCTGGGGGCAATTATCTCATAATCATGTTCCGGACGCTCGAAAAGCTCCTGCACGGAAACAGCGGTTTTGGGCTGAGGTTCTGGTTGCGGTAGGGCACTGTTGTCACGGAAACACCCCAGCGGAAACTCGGCCTCCATCTCTTCCATACAAAAGCGCGCTGTCTCCAGGGCCGTGGCCTTGATCCCTGTTGGGCAGGGGGTGATGATCTCCACAAAAGCATAACCTATGTTATCGCGCTGCATTCGCAGTGCCTTGCGGATCGCTTGTTTGGCTTTCATAATCCGAGTGGTATCAGCCACCGAAACACGTTCAATGTAAACTGGCGCTGTGAGTTGGTTCATCACCTCACATACGTGCAGCGGGTAGCCGTCGGTCAATGGATCGCGTCCAAAGGGTGAGGTCAGGGTGCGCATGCCTCCCAGCGTTGTCGGCGCCATCTGTCCGCCGGTCATACCGTAATTCGCATTATTGATGAACAGCACGGCCATGCGTTCGCCCCGACTGGCCGCCTGAATCGTGCTGTTCAGCCCGATCGCGCCCAGATCGCCATCCCCTTGATAGCAGATGATCGACTTGTTCTTCAGCGTCCGCGCCAGGCCGGTGGCCGCTGAAGGGGAGCGGCCATGGGCAGCGGAGATGTTGCCGACATCCCAGTAGTAGTAGCCGAAAACACTGCAACCGACTGGGTTGAGAATAATGGTTTCATCCTGCATTCCCAGCTCGGCCAGGGCCTCAGTAATGAGTTTATGAACAATTCCGTGTCCGCAGCCCGCGCAGTAATGCGTTGACCTTGTGCACTCCCCCCCCCGCGTAAAAACCTCATACATGCCTAATGTTTTAATCTGCGCCATAAAAACCTCTAGCTACCAAGCTCTTTTTTGACTCGTGCGATCAGCTCCTCAACCGTGATCATGACACCGCCCATATGAAAAATTAAAGCAAGCTCCTGATATCGTTGCCCCTGCTTGGCGATGTGCATTCGCAGGTCATCGCAAAACTGGGAGTCACTGTGCTCAACCACCAGTACTTTGCGGTTGAGTATCACTGAACAGAGCTGCTCAGAGGGAAACGGACTCAATGTAATTGGCCTGAACATCCCGGCTTTAAAACCCTCGGCTCTTAAAAGATCAACCGCTGAACGTGATATCCGACTGGAGATGCCATATGCCGCCAAGATTATATCGGCATCGTCACAGCAATAGCACTCGCTAAGCACATCTTTTCGCATGCTCTCGTATTTGGCTTTCAAGTGCAGATTGCGCTGCTCCTGAATCTCAGCATTCATAAAGATTGAGGTAATCAGATTGCCGCGGGTCTCGGCGGTTCCCTGCACTGCCCAATCCGAGACATCCGGTGGTTGATAAGTATTCACAGGCAGAGTAATGCTCTCCATCATCTGCCCCAGCAAGCCGTCGGCCAAAATAATCGCGGGTGTCCGGTATTTGAACGACAACTCAAAGGCCTTGATGGTCAGGTCGCACATCTCCTGCACACTGCCCGGGGCAAACACCAGGCATTTGTAGTTGCCGTGCCCGCCGCCCTTAACCGCCTGGTTATAGTCGCTCTGTTCAGGGAAAATATTACCCAGCCCCGGTCCTGAACGCATGATATTGACAATCACCCCGGGCAGCTCGGCTGCGGCCATGTAAGAGAGGCCCTCCTGCATCAGGCTCATGCCCGGGCCTGAGGTGGCGGTGATCGCGGGCTTGCCGGCACAAGCCGCGCCGTACAGCATGCTAATCGCCGCTGTTTCGCACTCAGCCTGCAGGAAAGCTCGGCCAACCGCAGGATACCACTCAGCAGCAGCATGTGCAATTTCGCTCGCAGGGGTGATCGGATAACCGAAGTAGACCTCACTTCCCGCATACAAAGCGCCGACCACCACCGCCTCGTTCCCTTTTAAAAATTTCATCATAAAAATTATCCTTCCCGCGGAAGGGGCCTCCTACGCCTGTAATCAGGCGGATGAATAATTCAAACGCGCTTATTCAGGTTTTTCAATCACAATAGTATATGGCTCAGGGCAATTATAAAAACAGATCCCGCAACCAGTACACCCCTTTCCAAGGTACTCCACTGGTTTGATCCCCTTACAATTCAATCTGTCAGATATCCGCAAACACTGGAAGGGACAAGCTGCAACGCAACGTCCGCAGCCCTTACACTCTGCTTCACTGATAACCGGTCTCGGCTTCTTCGGGTCTGAGAGTCCATCCTCATTCAAAGACATCCTATCTCCTTAAGATACATTTCAAATAGATTCGATATATTATGTCATTTTTAAGTTCACATGGCAAGCATGGCTATTGATTTGGAATGATTCTTCAATTATGGTAAATTATAGCGTTTTAGGAGTTACTCACATGACTATTTCTCGTAGAAACATACTGCTGTTGCTCATCTTCGCGCTTTGCGGCGTATCCTGCACAACCTCCACGGTGATCCAGGATACGCGCGTTCCGGAGGTTGAGATCGACTCTGCCGGCCAAATCTGGATCCACAATCAGCGCGTGGAGGTCGGAAAAATAGGCAAAACACTGCGTTCCGCGGGTTTTCAGCGGGAGCAGGAGGTCAATATCCTGATTCCCAACGAACCTGACCGAATGCTGATGAAGGCCGTCTCAGCCAATCTGGTGCGGAGTGGATTCACACGCTCCGCTTTTGTCAAAGCCAAATCCGCCACATCAACCACGCTGCCCGCTAAATAAATGAGCGCATCAAATAAAATCGGTTTAGCCCTGGGCAGCGGCGGTGCCCGCGGCTGGGCCCATATCGGCGCCTTACTTGAGTTGCAGAAACTCGGTATTGAGATCGATTGCATTGCCGGGACCAGTATCGGCAGTATTGCCGGAGTGCTGTACGCCACGGAGACGCTGGAGCTGGCCGCTGATCTGGCCTTAAACCTCAACTGGAAAGATGTGGCCCGCCTTTTCCTGGAGGTGAATTTTCAGCGCTCAGGACTGGTCTCCGGCAAAAACTTTGTCAAGCTCCTGAAAGATATCATCCCGGCCCGCACCTTTAACCAACTATCACTGCCCCTGGCAGTGGTCGTTACCGACTTGAAAGCAGAGCGTGAGGTTGTTTTTAACCGAGGTAATCTCTTCCATGCCATTCGCGCCAGCATTGGCATCCCCGGAGTGTTCACACCTGTGCCGGACGGCCACCGCCATCTGGTGGATGGCGGGCTGGTAAACCCGCTGCCAGTCTCGGTCTGCCGCGGGATGGGAGCTGACCAAGTGATCGCGATTGATGTTAACCTCGGGCTGCCTGACCCGGAGCACACCCCAACGGATGTGGAGACCTCCGCCGCAGAGGATGCAAGCGACTCCACGCGGCTGACGCAATTGAAAAACTCAATTGCAAAGCTGCTGCCCCAGATAACCACCCCCATCAACGAAACTCTGGCGCACTGGTTTGAGAGCGATAAAAAGGAGTATGAGTCCCTCTCGATCCTGGATGTGCTCACACTCTCGTTCCGGCTCATTGAAAATGAGATCACGCGGGGCACCCTCAAGCTCCATCCGCCCGAGGTTTTGATTCAACCCGCGGTCGGTCACATCATGACCCTGGAGTTTTACCGCGGCCCTGAAGCAATAGCCGCTGGCCGCGCCGCTGTGCAGGCCAAGCGCGAGGAGCTGCTGGCGTTAGGGGCTTAGGCTGTAGGAGTTTAGGATCAACAGGATTTCACTTAACAAATTATCTCTCACAGAGGCACAGAGTTCTCAGAGAGCAAAAGTATATTACTCTGAGAACTCTGTGCCTCTGTGAGAGATAAAAAACATCCAAACAAATGAGTACACCATGGACATCAATTTAACAGCCGCAAGGGTTGCCGAACTTCGAAAGATCATCAGCCGACACGACCATTTATACTATGTTGAGGCAAGACCAGAGATCGGGGATGCTGACTACGACACGCTCTACCAGGAGCTGGAAGCGCTGGAGAGAAGCCACCCGCAACTACTCACCCCTGACTCACCCACCCAGCGCGTGGGCGGCGAGCCTCTCAAAGAGTTCCGCCAGGTCCGGCATAACCCTCCCATGCAAAGCTTGGATAAAACACACACACTGGCTGAGCTGACAGACTTTGACGCTTTCCTGGGCCGCCAACTTTCCGGCCAGGTCTGGGACTATGTGGTTGAACCCAAGATCGACGGGGTCGCCTTCTCCATTATCTATCAAAACGGGCGGTTGAACCGGGCAGCCACCCGCGGCAACGGTGCTGTTGGCGATGAGATCACGGCCAACATCAAAACCATCCGCTCAATCCCGCTCGTGATTGAGAATGCCCCTGAACTGTTGGAGGTCAGAGGCGAGGTCTATATGACACGCTCTGGATTTGCCGCGCTCAACGAGCGGGAGGAGGAGGCTGGCCGCGAGCCTTTCATGAATCCCCGTAATGCCGCCGCTGGCTCACTGAAACAACTCGACCCGCGGGTCGCTGCCCAGCGACCGCTGGACGCCGTGATCTACGCCGCCGGCGCCGTCAAGGGCGCCAGTTTTTCAACGCACGGCGAGATGATTCAGCGCTTTGCCGCATGGGGCTTTAAAACGCCGCCCTGGCAGCGTCTGTGCGTTGATATGCCGACTGTCTTTGAGGCTATTGCCGAACTGCAGCGCATGCGCCACGACTTTCCCTTTGAAATGGACGGCGCGGTGATCAAGGTCAACCGCCGCGACCTCTACCCCCAACTAGGTGCAACCGCAAAATCGCCGCGCTGGGCCCGCGCTTTTAAGTATGAGCCGGAGCGGGCGGAGACCAGGATCAACTCGATCACTGTTCAGGTCGGGCGCACCGGAGTGCTCACACCAGTGGCCGAACTGGAGCCCGTGCTCCTGGCAGGCTCGGAGATCGCACGCGCCACACTGCATAACCTGGATGAGATCCGCCGCAAGGGGATCATGATCAAGGATTGGGTCTGGATTGTCAAAGCCGGCGATGTGATCCCAGCAGTGGAGTCGGTCATGACCGAGAAACGCGATGGCTCTCAACAGGAATTTAATATGCCGGAGGCTTGTCCTGAGTGCGGCGAAGGTGTTGTGCAGCTGGAGGGCGAGGTTGCGCACCGCTGCGTCAACCCAATCTGCCCGGCGCAGCGCATCGGGCGGCTGCTGCACTTTGTCAGCCGCGACGCGCTCAACATCAAAGCCATTGGCAGTAAGGTGGCTGAGGCACTGGTCAACCAAGGGCTGGTAACCGACCCGCTCGACCTTTTCGGCCTGGAGCCTCAACAGCTGAGCAACTTTGATCTCAATCAGGGGCAGGAGGGCGCTGGCTCCCGACTACTGGGGAAAAACGCCGAAAAAGTGGTCGAAGCGCTTGCTCAAGCGCGCGAGCTGCCATTGAATCGCTGGATCTTTGCACTCGGCATTCCGCTGGTCGGCAAAACAGCTGCCGAGCACCTGGCAGCCGCGCACGACACCCTGGGCGCACTGCAAGCCTCAGCCGTGATCCAAAGTGTTATCCAACTCAACAGCTGCTATGAGGAGGCCGCTGCCATCAACCCGCGCTCCACCGCCAACCCGCCTCGCGATGATGCAGATCGGGAGGCGCGCCAAACCCGTTACATTCGTTTGTGCGGCGAGATCGGCGTACTCGGCGATACCCTGGTAGAGGCCGGCGCGGCTGAGAAGCGGGCCGGCACCGCGCTGCCGACCCAGTACATCACGACCATCAAAATTGAGGTCGCCCGCGCTGTTGAGCGGTTTATGGGCTCTGAATACGGCCAGGCCTGCCTGCAACGGCTGGAGCAGCTGGGCATCAACCCCGCAGCTGTGAAGCCGGAGATCTCCGACAACGCGGTGCTGGCAGGGGTTGGCTTTGTGCTGACCGGTACGCTCTCGCTGAGCCGGAGTGAATACACGGACCAGATCAAAGCTGCCGGCGGAGTTGTACAGGATAATGTCACGAAAAACACAAGCTATCTGGTGGCGGGCGACAACACCGGCGCCACCAAGATCACCAAAGCCCAAAAGCTGGGAACAAAGGTGATCAACGAGGCGGAGCTGATAGCCCTGCTGGCAGGCGGCACCCCTGCGCCAGCTCCAAAACCAGTAGTTCCCAAGCCCGCCGCCGCGCTCTCGCAACAACACACGCAGCAGAGCCTCTTCGATCTCTAAAGTAACTTCTCAATAACCGGTCAGAGAGCAAAGAGCACGCTTCCGGCTTCAGGCTTCGCAATAGCTACGCCCGGACAAGTCGAGCTTCGCTTTTACGCCGTGACAGGGAAGCGTGAACAACGAACGGCTGCCCCGTAAGGTTTGTTGTCCAGCCTTTCTTGTCGCGCCGCAGCCTTAGCGAAGGAGGAAGGCTGCTCCAGCATGTCCGCCGTAGCCTTGGCGAAGGAGGATGA
The DNA here is from genome assembly GCA_028686345.1 of Kiritimatiellia bacterium. Taxonomy (GTDB): domain Bacteria; phylum Verrucomicrobiota; class Kiritimatiellia; order RFP12; family UBA1067; genus M55B167. The sequence goes on along the minus strand of JAQUCE010000144.1, from coordinate 2,942 downwards.
AGCAATTAGTGGGTGCCGGGTGGTTGTTCGCCAAAGGCGCGCCAAGGTATTTCATAATCTTTGTTTGGCTCTGAGAGCCAACCCTACAGTTTCAACTTGAGTGAAGCTTGCAAGTCGTGCGGCTGGCAAAGATGCGCATAGGTTCGTGAAAGGCGCGGCGCGGAGTTTCATATCTTTACTCGGTTGACAATAGCGGCGACGATGCTGGTGGACGAGCCCCCGTGTGATCCCAATCGTCCACCAGCATCGCTTGCCGCGCCGAACGGTTGGAAGGCGGGTCGCACAGCATCGTCGGTCGTGCTATGATTGGGTGGTGCAATGTAGGCAATTATGCGGAATGTTACAAGAACCAATAGGCATAAACTCAATTTAGTTGCGGTAAAGAGCTACTTTAGATTGCAAACCGCTGGGTTATTTGGTGTAATATTAAACATGAAAGTATATGATGAGCCGGAAAAAACAGGGGCAAGTAAACTCAAGACACAGACAGCTCTGCTGAGCGTGATCGTCTTGATTCTGGTTTGTGCGGTGCTGAGTGTCAGCCAGTCAGTGGTTATCCCGCTGCTCTTTGCATACCTGATCTCATATCTGGCATCGCCGGTATTAACTTTTCTTAAAAAGCTCAAGGTGCCCGGAGCTCTGGGTGTTTTCATTATTGTTCTGCTGCTGCTGGGTGCGGCATATCTATTTGGCACTTTTCTGTTTGAGCGTGTCGGCGCTTTCGCGAAGGAGTACCCGAAGTACCATGCGAAGTTCATGGAGATTCTTGAGAGCGTGACATCACGCTGGAAAATTGATCCCAGCCGATTGCATGATATTGACTGGACCAAGGAGATTGGGTCGCGGCTGATGGCGTTTTCAGGTTCTTTTGTCGGGTTTATGAGTAAAGTCGGCCTGGTAATGTTTTTCCTGGTCTTTATGCTGCTGGAACAGGGTAGCTTCAAAACGCGCCTTTTTAAGGCGATGAGTGCCGAGCGCGCAGCCATAATTGCCGAGGCGGTGACATCAATCACCGGCCAGATCCGCCGATACCTGCAGATTAAAATGACAGTCAGCTTAATGACCGCAGTGCTGGTGTGGATGGTGCTGGCTCTGCTGAAAGTGGATTTCGCCATCACTTGGGGCATGCTGACATTTTTTCTGAATTTTGTCCCCAGCATTGGCTCTATTATGGCCACAATCCCGCCGATATTCGTCACATTTGTCGCCAATTACCCCCGACCACTACCGGTCATTTTGGTGTCGGTAGCCCTGCTCTTGATTCAGATGGTAATGGGCAATATTGTTGAACCTAAGATTCAGGGCAAGGGTCTGAACCTCAGCCCGGTGGTGATCCTTTTCTCACTGGTTTTCTGGGGTTGGCTGTGGGGTATCCCCGGCATGCTGCTTTCGGTTCCAATTGCCAGTTCGATTAAGATCGCCTGTGAAAACATTGAAGCGCTCCATCCAGTGGCGGTCTTTATGGGAAGTGCGGAAGAGTGAGGTTTAGCGTTTGAGGGCGAGCAGCGCGATGGGAGAAACGGGAACAGGAGTGATGGGAAAGATGGGAATAACGGGAGTATTGCCAACATATTAAGCTGTTGCTTAAGCCAACATTAAAAACAACTCTAAAGTAGCTTTCACCGCAACCAAATGAGGCTATTCAATATGCGAAGGCTATGCGTATTTATTGGCAAGCTGAAAGAATAGCAACTAACCTACCACCAATTTCACATGCAAGCCAGAGGCTTGCACTACTTCACTCGCAATCACATTTAAACGCATTGCCCGCTAGCGGCCACCGCGCCCGCCGCGCCCACCGCCCATCATCGGAGGCTGTATGGTGGTGTTTTCGATGATCGCCTGGATGTGCTCGGAGAACAGGGCGGCGGAACTGCCTGTGTAACCAGCTGCGGCGGCGGTCTCTTCCAGCAAATACTGGCGCTCATTGGTGTAGAGTTCACCCAGTTCGCCGAAAGATTCAAACATCTCGCGACGCAGGTCGCGACTGCTTTCGCCGTCACCCGACATCAGCTGCTTCATGGTGGTGTCAATTTTATCGGTCAGCTCAAGCAGTCGTGTATGATTAGCCTGCTGCTCCGGGGTCATGTTGGCCACATTGACCTCAGCCAGAAAAGAGCGACGGTCGGTTGAGCGCTGCTCCATCCGCTTTTGAAAATCCTCGCGGCGCTGCTGCATCTCAGCGTATTGCTCAGGCTCCTCCTCCTTCATCCGCTCCATACGATCGTTCCAGCTTTCGCGCCCGCGGCTCTCAATATCCTGCACCGGAAGCTCAGCCATGGCAACAGGCTGCGGCTCTGAACTTTTGCGCAGGGCGGCAAGTTCGGAGTTCAGCTCACTCACCTTGGCTTTTAAAGAGGCAACCAGTTCCTCTTGCGCGATATCCGGAGTCGTTCTGACCACCTTCTGCACATGATGAATCACCTCTGGTTCACTGGCTTTAACCTCCGGTGTTTTAGCTGCCATCCGCAGATGCTCAACTGTGGCACCAACAATCAACCCGCCCATTACCATGGCAGCAACGGAGTACCATTTTTTATCCATAAGTTAGTTTCCTTTATTCTGTTAACCGTTGATAAATCTCAAACGTTCAAATGACGACTATAGCAGAGCTTTCAGGGGAGACTTCTTGCAAGCTATCCGACTAAAGCTTAAATTATTGAAACGAATGAACAGGGATATTATTGCGGAAATTTTGATTTTCTGTGAATTATTCGGCTCTTCTTGTTTTTTATGTAGGTTTTTCAACCACGGAGATTGCGGAGTTACAACAGAGGGGGGATAAGGAAACGAGTCCTACGAGGTGAAGGGTGTAGCCCTGAATCTGAAACATAGCTCCGAGAAAATTGAAATTTGGGAATGTGCCGACCTCATCTACCTGAGAGCAGGCCAAGCGGTAAACACGAGAATGACGAGTGTAAACCGACACCCCGGGGTCTAAG
>JAQUCE010000039.1 GCA_028686345.1 Kiritimatiellia bacterium | reverse complement strand
ACAAGCTAAAGGAAGTCGATGGAAGTCGATGGAAGTCGATGGAAGTCGACCGCAAACCTTGTCAAAGCCGACAGGCTGCAACAAACGCGCCACCCCGGCTGTCACGGCCCGCGGCTACAGTGCTTCACGAGTGCAAGAGATGCGTAGCCGAGTTATTTGCAAGCCGCAAGCGGCCAGGGACGCGTCAGCCGGGCGATTGTCAGGTCGAAGCTGTAGGGCGCGGGCCGTGACCGCGCCGCCGAACGAAAGTGTGGTGTTTCGCAGGTCGAAAACTTTGTCGAAGCTGCCAGGCACCGGCAATAAACGCGCCACCCCGGCTGTCACGGCCCGGCCCGGGTGCTTTATCAACAGCTTGTTTTTTGCGGCTGGAGTTGAGATACTAGCGACATGAACCCTGAACTCAGAGAGAAACTGCGCGGTCTGCCTGATAAACCAGGTTGCTATCTGATGCGCGACCGCAAGGGCGCGATCATCTATGTGGGCAAGGCGCTTTCCCTGCGTAAACGGGTTGGGAGCTACTTCCGTCCCTCCGCCATGCGTAACGCCCCCCCGAAGTTGCGCAGCATGGTCAACAGCGTGGAGGATCTCGAGGTTGTCGTGGTGCGCAATGAAACCGAAGCCCTGCTCACAGAGAGCACGCTCATTAAACAGTATAAGCCGCGTTTCAATGTGCTGCTGCGCGACGATAAACGCTACATGGCGCTCAAAGCCGACCCGCAAGCACCTGTGCCGCGCCTGAGCACCTGCCGCATTATCCGCAACGATGGCGCGATCTACTTCGGCCCTTTTCCCTCTTCCGTGGTTGTACGCACGGTGCAGGATTTTGTCGAGAAGCGCTATGGTCTGCGCAAGTGCGCCCCGATCCAGCCGGATGCTGAAACCTATAAACACTGCATTAACGATATTATTCGGTTCTGCTCCGCGCCCTGCATTGGACGTGTCTCGGCTGAGGAGTACCGCGAGAAATTTGAGGAGGCCTGCGCCTTTCTGCGCGGTGAACGGCTGGCGGTGATTGAGGAGGTCAAGGAGCTGATGCAGGAGGCCTCCGAGAAACTTGACTTTGAAAAAGCCGCCAGGCTGCGTGACACCTGGCTCGCACTGCGCATGGTGGTCAAGGAGCGGGCACGCACCCAAACACCACCGGAGATCCAAAGAAAAGACGCGCTGGATGGCATCCGGGAGCTGATGGATCTTCTTAACCTGCCTCAAACCCCGCACCGGATCGAGGGGTTTGACATCTCCAACCTCTTTGGCACTCATTCAGTGGCCAGCATGGTGGTGGCCACAGATGGCATCCCCGACAAACGCTACTACCGCCGCTTCCGCATTAAAACAATCCAGGGAGCCGATGATCCGCGCTCCATGGCCGAGGTCATTAACCGCCGTTACCAGCGCCTGCGCGATGAAAACCAGGCCATGCCAGAGCTGATCATGGTTGATGGCGGTATCACCCAGCTACGCGCCGCGCGTGAGGCACTGCACGCCCTGGGAGTTACGATCCCCGTGATTGGGCTCGCGGAGCAGATGGAGGAGATTGTGGTCGACAATGACCAGCGCCAATCGATCTTCCTGCCGCACGATACCAATGCGCTCAAAGTCCTGATGCGGCTGCGCGATGAGGCGCACCGCTTTGCACTCGACTACCATCGCCGTCTGCGCAACCGCACCATCCGCGAGTCAGCCCTGGATGAGATCCCCGGTGTTGGTCCTGCCCGAAAAAACGCCCTGCTCAAATACTTTGGCTCAGTCTACCGCCTGGCACGCGCCAGCGTGGATGAGATCGCCGCTGTTCCCGGCATTGATCAAACCCTCGCGCAAGCCATCCACCGCGCGGTAATAAGCAGGTGAGCGGCACGCGACGCGCCAGCCGAGTGATAAGAACGCCGGTCGCGCGGGTGTACCGCAAAACAACGATGAGGAGCGAAATCAGTGCCTGTCCCGAAGAAAGTCCTGTACCTCTTTTTTTCTACCCCTCCAAAGCAAGCAGCAACATTTTCTTGCCCCAAATAGAGGGGCAGAAAAATCTGTTGCAGCGTGATAGTTTTAAGGTAAAAAATGTTGAGGTAAAAAATGGGGTAGCGTGATAGTTTTATTTCCCGCGAATCCCCTCTGTGCCCCTCAGTGTCTCAGTGGCAAAAATACTAAGTTTTTCACGACTGTTTCCAGTGGTCTGAAATCCCATGGCGCGCCTTTGACAAGCAATCGCCCGGCATACGCTAATTGCTTCTGAGAAGCAACCCTACACCCCTGGGCGCGCCTTGCATGAGCCTGTTGCAGTATGCCGCTCGTAGAGCGGCATCGGTTGACGATACTGTGCGACGATGTTGACCGACCGGGGGCTCGTCAACCAGCATCGTCGCCGCTATTCAGCCTTGCAGCCGCCTGGCGCAGCTTTGCGGCCACAGCTGGATCCATATTGTCCGGCACATAGGTCACCTTTTCCGCTGAGATGCCAAAGAGTTCGGCAAACCAGACGCATCCCGCGAGATAGCACCCCTCGCGATTGGCATGGAAGCGGTCCTTCGGATTCCAGAGGTCAATCTCAGGATTGGCTTGCAGCGATGCGGTAAAGCTCTCGCCTGATCTCAGGATCCGCAGCCCCCCGAAGTGCTGCGCAAGATCAGCGTAGCACTTTACCAGCCCGTGGTTCATCTGCTGCCGTGTTAATCCAAACCCCTCGATGCGTTTACTATCCGGGGCATAGGCCCATGTCTGGTGAATTAAGATTTCGGCCCCGGGGGCGCTCTGCTTAATGCAAGCCACCACCTCATCCGCGAAAGGGTGGTAGCTCTTTGGCAAGAAACTCTCGTGGCTGACCTGTTGAATTGTAACCACATCCCACTGATCCTTCTGCAGCAGCTCCTTCAATGTGTAGCTCTTTTGATAAGGCTTGAGTGTTGCATCCGCCGCACAATCCTTGATCAACTTCGCATGTCTCTCAAAAGAACAGCCACCCAAATTTGCTTTGGAGAACTCAAGCCTGCACCCTGGAACAGATTCGGTGATCTGCTTCAGGAAGGTACAGGCATTGTCTGCAAAGCTATTGCCGATGGTTAAAACTTTGATGGTTTTCACCTCTTCCGCTGCAAGAGGTGAAACCAAAATTACCATGGCAACTACAGCCAATACAATTTTTTTGATGCTCATTTAAATAAGATCCCGCATGGTTCGTACAGGTATGTCGCTTGCATTGACTATCTTCAAGGGGGTGCTTTGGCTGTGGTCATATTGGTAACCAGCTTTTGCATCAAGCGGCCAAACCACTGGCGCCAGGCAGAGCACGGCGGCTTTGAAGCCCTGAACCGTGGCACCGTAATTGCCGGTATGCGATGAGTTGTCCGCCTCATTCTCAATCACAAAGGGAGCATTGAACCCCTTTTGCATCAGATTTTTGAGAAATGCGTACCAGTCGATGCTGTCGCATCCGCCAAACCCAGGCAGCATTGGCTCATAGTGATGGCGATCCCAATCGTGAGCCGGGATAGGAACTCCGGCCTTGGCAGCCAACTCAGGGTCAACATACTGCATGGGATAGAGGGCGCCCCAGTGCGTGCGTCCGCTGTTATTCAGATTGCGGGTGCCTTTCACATGCACACGGCGGATGCGGGAGAAATCGCTGGCATTGATCACATCGTTTGGATCGATATTCTGCCAGGCATCATGCGATGGGTCATAGGTCTCGCCATGCGCTGCGCTGGGAATCAGTGTGTACATCAGCTTGCGTGCGGCCAGTGTTCCAGGCAAATTGTTAAAGGTGGTGGGAGTCGTGGCAGGCAGCCACCCCTCCATGGGGCAGTTCTCATAGATCAAGGTTACGCCCATCTCCTCTGCGTACTTGACAATCGGCGTGAATACTTTGGCATACTCCTCAAGGTTCTTCTCAAACCCACGATCCTGAACTCCCAGCTCATGGTTATAGCCGACAAATGTGCCGACCATCACATCATTCGCATTGCCTCCCAGAAGGTGCGCCATGCGGATCAGTGTCAGCAGATGGTTCTGGTTTTTCAAGCGCTCATCCGGATCTCCGCCAATCAGGTTTTCATAAGCTCCGAGCGAGAACCGCAGCTGCTTCTGATTACATAGATCAATCAACTTTTTTGCGTCCTCAACGCCAAAATTTTCATAATCCAAATGCGTTGCAACATGGTCACCGCGCGCACCGTCACGGCGGAACACGCACAACTCCAAGCCCTGCGCATTGATCTCTTGCGTCACACCTACCAGCTCGTCCAACGTGCAGCGCGGCAGCGCTGAGGTCATGATCCAAATCGGGTTATTCATTTGATTGCCTTTCTCTTAAATGGTTTAGAATTCATATTACATTAATAATGAGGGTGAAGCAAACCCCTAAAGCAGATTTTCACTGCCAGATCGCATCTGACAGTTTATTTTGGCCGTCGACTTTTTTTAACCTCAGTGAAAGCCATCCCGGCTGAAGCCTAAATGGATCTCGGTCATCTTCGGCACACCTTCGGCGGCGCAGAAATTGTTCTCAGGACCCTGCATGATTGTAAATGCGCCCAGCATCAGTGATTCATATGCCACGGCATCGAAATTATACAATGACGGCCTTATGCCATTTTCGCTGCAGTGTCGTACTCTCAATCAGGAAATCATCGACAAAGAGTTGGCGTCCGATATCAATCGGAATCAACTCAGGGGGTTGCTCCAGATAGGGAACCGGCAATGGCTTGTCGCCATAAGCTGTCATGTCAGTTCTGTCGCACGGGTTTTTTTCCAGTACAATGCCATTATACAAGGTTTGCTTGTGAATCTCGAAGAGGCCGGTTGGATCAGATGCTTCCTCAAAGGCCACCAGTACAATCCATTTACCGAATTGCAGTCGGGTGCCGGCCTGCATGACCCTCTGATAAACCCGAACACAGTCGCGCGCGCCATTGCCAAAGAGCTGGAATGGGCTCTCGCCTTCTACCCACTCAAAGCCGGCCTTTTCCAGGGCAGCCACCTGTGAGGCGGCCCCTTCCGCATCCGGAACCGGAGTCAGAACAGTAACAACCCCTTCACTGGCAACCAGCAATTCACCGTGCGTAATGGCTGCACACCGGAATGGTTTGCCTTCCAGCCATTCGGGCACGCTCTTTAACGTATAGGGCCTGTCGGTAAAGAGTTTAACCCCTGGCGTAAAGATGCCGGTCTCCCCCTGACGGCGGAAATGAACTCCAGCAGGCTTGCCTTGCAAAGGACGTTCAATGTCGGCATGCACTGCTAACACGAAAACAAAAGCGAGCACACTGCTCAATACCCCACGCGTCCCATAAAAATTATCTCTCAGAAAAACCATACTATCTCCCCCTTTCATTATGATCTGGATATACCTGACAAAAGTGCTGGTGCATCCATCTCGACTATAAATCCCTTAACCCACACAGGCGAGATGCCTGTGCTACTTTAAAAGCCCGTTTTAGAGCGGCCTAAAGGCTGGACAACAAACCTTACGTAGCAGCCGTTTGTTGTTCACGCTTCCCTGTCACGGCGTAAACGCGAAACTCGACTTGTCCGGGCGTAGCTATTGCGAAGCCTGAAGCCGGAAGCGTGCTCTTTGTTCTCTGCCAGTTATTGAGAAGTTTCCTTTGTTAACGTAACAGAATCAGAGAGCCCTTTTCAAAGCCGAAGTAAAGAAAGCCTTCAGGAGCCAGTGCCCCTAAGGAAACACGCCAGCAATCCAGCAATCCGTTTTACACTGCAAGCGCAGCAAAGGCCCGCTCTCGCCCTCTTCCAGGGTCAGCAGCCAGCCGTAAGCGGTGTCAAACTGCGTCCCTGCCACAACCTGGAGCGCATCGCCTGTGAGTGCCGCACGTTTGCGCCATCCTTCAACTGTGAACGGCTGGTTCAGCTCCACTTTATTGCCCAGATTCTTGACTGTCAGGTAACGGTTGGCATCGACAAACAAACCATCGGTATCCAGTGGCCAGAGGGCCAGAACATCCTAAGTTGGAACCGAAGCAGGGGCGTTGGTAGCATTTAAAAATTGAGCGGGTGTCAACACCAATCGCCCAATCGCCGAAGTGCTGTACGATTACACTTGACCTCCCACCCCTTTCCATATATTCTGAGTAATTATTACAGATGTAGGTTTGGTGTAGAGTCAAGCCTATGAATATTTGTGAAACACCATGTGCGGGCTCAGAATATCCTGCGGCACAGTCGGGTGACTTGTGTTGCTCCGGTAAGACAGGATGGCATCGAGCCTTGCTACGGGTTTCCGGGAGGACGATCAAAATGAAACGTAGAACATTTCTCAAATCAGCAATAGCAACAGGCGCAGGGTTGTCGATCCTGCCGACCGGTGCACTTGCGGGCAAAAACTCTCCAGGCAATAAGCTTAACATCGCGCTAATCGGCGCGGGGGGACGCGGGGGCGCGCATTACAATTCGATTGCGGACGAGAACGTGGTGGCACTCTGCGATGTCTGGGATAAAAACATGGTCGACGCAGCCAAGCGATTCCCAAAAGCGAAGACCTACCACGATTGGCGGAAGTGCCTGGAGCAGAAGGATATTGACGCAGTTGTCATCTGCACAACCGACTTTACGCACGCTTTTATTGCCAACTGGGCACTCAACCGCGACATGCATGTTTATCTGGAAAAACCGCTGGCAATCACGGTCGAGGAGGCGCGCGTGGTGCGCGCCAGCTGGCTGCCGAAAAAAACGAAACTGGCCACTCAGGTCGGCATGCAGAGGCACTCGCACGACAACTTCAACCGCCTCGCCGAAATGATCCGCGACGGCGCGATCGGCGAACTTAAAACCGCGGTTGCCTGGGGCAACCGCCAGATCCCCAAGCCCGGCTATCTGCCCGCGGCCGGGAGCATACCGGAAGGCCTGCACTATGACCTGTGGCTGGGGCCGGTGAAAACCGATCACCCCTATAATCCTGAGTATTTCAGTGGCCGCCCGGAAGCGAACTGCCTGCAGTGGAACATGTACTGGGACTTCGGTATCGGCCAAATCGGCGATATGGGCAGCCACACCATGGATCTTCTTTGGAATGCAGTTGACTGTGCCTTGCCAACCTCAGCTGAGGCAAAGGGCGAGCCCTTCAACCCTGATGTCACCCCTGTCAATGCCGAGATGCGGTTCGAACACCCTGCCAACAGCTGGCGAGGACCGATCAGCCTCTCATGGTATCAGGGCGGTGCTATGCCTAACCAGCCCAGTTCGTATGTTGACATCAACAAGATCGGCCATGGCGCAATGTTCAAGGGCACTGAGGGCATCATTGTGGCCGACTTCGGGTCGCGCGTGCTCATCCCGCTCGGCAAGGACGGAAGTCTCTCATACTACAAGCCGCGTAAGCCGGAAGAGCTGCTGCCATCAGTTGGGCACTTCCAGAAACAGTGGCTGAATGCCTGCAAAGATCCGTCACGAAAAACCGCATGTGACTTTGAATACAGCGCGAACATGATCGAGCAGATGTGCCTCGGACTGGTCGCGTACCGCGTTGGCAAGAAAATTGAGTACGATGGCAAAGCCGGCGTGACCAACAACAACGAGGCAAACGCACTGCTCAAACGCGAATACCGCGCTGGCTGGACGTTGAACGGCTGAGTGTCGCTGTAGGGCGGGGTCACGACCCCGCCTTACAGAGGGCGGCCCATCGGGGTTGAGGTCAGCACTCAAAGGGCAGGACAAAGATGTTGTCGGTGGGTAAAATTTGGAGCAGCCTAAAGGCTGAACAACAAACCTTCATGCCACGGCGTAGCCCCGCTTGCGGGCGAAGACGGATATGCCAAACAAAGATCATAAAACCTAGATCACTGGACATAAGGGGGCAAAACGGTTGAACTTTAAATTTTTTCTCCACGTTGTGGATCGTTAATCACTAAAAGTTTTAAGTACAGAGTCCCGTGTTAAGATTGCAAGTCATGTTTTAAGAGTGATCTTATGATAAGGGTATTTCAAGCGATTAGCGACCCCGCGCAGCGGGGATGAAATACCCTTATCCATTCGCGGAGATTTGCGGGCAAAAAAACTCTGTGCCTCAGTGGCAAAAATACTCAGTTTTCATGTCTAAGTCCAGTGGTCTGAAATCCCACGACGTGCCTTTGACGAACAACCGCCGGCATACGCTAATTGCTTCTGAGAAGCAACCCTACACCCCGGGGCGCGCCTTGCACGAGCCTGCTGCAGTCTGCCGCCCGCAGAGCGGCTACTACACCGAACAACAACCCTTGTACTCCGCAGTGCAGAGAATGTGTAGTAGTCGCTATAGGAGCGACACCGGTCGACGATGCTGTGCGACGATGCTGACCGACGATTGGGATCATGCGGGGGCTCGAACACCAACATCGTCGCCGCTATCGTCAACCAAAGGTGACACCGATTGTCTGTAGCTCCGGCTTCCAACCGGAGATGTCCGATTGGAAATCGTAGCTACGTTGCTCCAGCACAAAAGGCGCGACCTCTTTGCTTTCACACTCGCGCACTTCTCCATTCCAGGCATGGATCCAGGAGCTTACAGCGTCCCTGCCTGATACTTATTAAACCAGGCCACACACTGGCCAACCTCATCCTCCAGCGTTGGTGACATGTGCTCATACTCTAATGTAACATAGCCTTTAAACCCCTGGCTTTTCAGCTCATCCAGCACTGCTTTCAGATTGCCCGCGCCAGTGCCATAAGGCACATCACGACTTTTACCATCGGTCACAATCTTCTCCACATCCACCAGATGCATGGTCACAAATTTACCTTTCAAGAGTTTCACGCCATCCAGCGGCGTCACACCCCGACGCATCCAGTGGCCAATGTCGCACCCAGCGCCTATCCGCGCTCCGCGACCTTCAAGCTGCTTCAGAACACCCTCGGGCGCGCCGCACTCCTGGCGATGATTATGAATGGCAATCGTCAAGTCATGCTTTTCTGCCATCTTCTCGGCCAGATCAAACTTGCCGCGATCCTCGCTCGCCTCAATTTGAATGGTTTTGATGCCAATCGCGTGCGCAAAAGCGGCCATCTTATCCCACTGCTCCTCGCTGCCAGCGCCGGTCACACCGTAACTGACAACCTTGACACCCGCGTCATCGATAAATTTCTTCAGCTTTGTCACTGTTTCCGGTGCGATCTTATTGTAATCAGTGTTGCCCTCCAGCTCACCGCCCAGCTTCTGCCCAGGATACATCTCGATATATTTGATTCCGAGTTTCTTCGCCGTGGCCACGGTTTCCGTAAAAGAGCGGTCGCGGAAGGTGTAAGCCTGCACCGCCAATTTAATATCTTGCGCTGAAGCCACCAACACTGCTGACAACATGGCCGCCATTATACTCATTTTTTTCATCGTATTGCTCCCTTTTCTTTGATTTTCAATTTTAAACCACAGTCGTATATATAAGTTACACTATTCGGGTGACTTAATACAAGGTGGAAGATTGACAATAATTTTTACTTGCTCAACACAGCTTCGCGGGCAAATAAACTTTTAAAGCTGCGCTGAAACACCTTATCCCAACTACACTCGCGCCCCATTGACTGAGCAGCGTCGCGCATTTCAAAATAATCATTACTCTGCAAGATTTCGGCAACGACCCTGGCGAAATCAGCGGCAGTATAAGCAGCTATTTTCCCGGCACCTCTTGCTTCAAGTTCTTTGGCAATTGGCGGAACATCTGTCAGCACAATCGGCAGCCCGCACCCCAGGTATGTCTTTATTTTCCCTGGATCGGAAAAATAAGTAAAACTGTTTTTATCATGCGGATAGTACGGCGCGATAGCAACTCCGCCACCCTTCAAAATATCAATCACATCACTGAAGGATTTAACAAATCCATGAACCTCAAAGGAGCTCTGCAAACCGGCATCGGCGATCTCCTTGCGCAACTTGTCAAGGTCGTGTCCCCCACCGACCACAATCATCGCAGCATCAGGAATATATTTCCGGAGCGCCTTCATCATGGGGACAAACAACTCCGCGCCTTTATTGTGGACAATATCCCCCATATAAACAACTGTGCTGCGTGAAACTCCATCAGGGTTGCTCGCGATAGTGCGGCACCCGTATGGGGTCAGAGACCAGCGCACCTTATCCCTGACCAGATGGCCGACTTCAAAGCGGGCCTCAAGCATCTCATTCGTCAAAGGCCAGACAGCATTGGCTCCATGTGCTGCCTGACGATCTACAAAATAATAGAGGCGATTCATGACTCTGTTGGCGTAGCGAACCGGTGTGTAATCGATCATGTAATAGACAACCTTTTTTACACGTGCAACACCTCGCATCATAACACTGGCAAACGTGAGCAGATTATCTCCGCAGACAAGCGCATCAGCACCATTTGCAAAGCGCGCAGTATAAAGCATTGCATATAAGAAATCCTTCATGTAGGTCAATGGTTCGGGCAGTTTTAGTCTGAACATTGACTTACAGCTCTTAGTCAGAACGCCATCGCGGTACGTGTCTGTTTGAATAAAGCAGTTTTTGTTGCCGCCAAAAGGAAAGGCAACATAAATGAACTCGCGCCCTTTTTTCTCTATCAGAAAATCACGCAGCTCCTCACATGCGCCGGTTGTAGCGTAGTGAGAAAAAATCACAATTTTTTTATTAACAAACTCGTCAAACACAATTATTACTCTTTCATCTGCCAGGTATCGCGTTTAACCGGCTCCTGTTTGAAGCCGAGGATCTTGCGTAATGTGCCGGTTCCGTAGGTCCAAAGCGTGATCCAGCAGACTGGCAGGTGGTAGCGCCAGGCAGTGTCGGGTTTGCGGCAGAAGCCAATTACGCTCTGGATCATGATTGGCAGCAGGGTGGCAGTTGAGAGAACGAAGAGCACCACACCCATTTTGCGCTGCTGATCCCAGGGATAGGTGCGCTGCTTCTCGCCTGAAAAGAAGAGAAAATCGCGGATACGCCGCTTCTGTTTGCGAGCGAAATCGCCTAGCTGTTTGCAATAGAGATGCACAATGCCGCACTTGACTTTAGCAACATGCGGATAACCGGCGGCAACAGCTTGGTGTACTACATCAATATCAAAGAAATAGGGCTCCCAGTTCACATGCTCCAGCAAAGAGCGTCGAAACATAAACCCATTGGCACCGATGGTTGGCAGGGCTGTTTCAGAGAGGGTTAATTTCAGCCAACCACCTTGATCCTTCTGCGGCACATCCAATCCGGTCCATTTGCCAGTCACTGCGCAGTAGCGGTCATAGTTGCCGGTAAAGAGACAGAGCGGGTCATTCATTCCCAGCAGGGCAAAGTAGCGGGTCAGGGCTGGATCCTGCTTGCGGTGCGTATACTCCAGCGGTTCAGATGCAATCACCTCCGGATCAGCAAAAGGCGCTGTCATCTGCGTCAGCCAGTTGGAGTCGGGCAGGATATTATCGCTGTCAACCAGGGCGATCAACTCACCGGTCGCGGCCTTAATGCCCGCGGTCTTGCCGGCCTCGCCGGTTTTGAGCGCATTGGTCACAACCTGATCGACCCCCAGCTCTCGGGCGATCGCCACAGTTGCATCCGAAGATCCGGCATCCGCGATCACAATCTCATAGGAGTCACGCGGCAAACTCTGCGAGAGGATGGAATCCAGACAGAGCTTTAACGTTTTCTCAGAGTTTAAAGTTGGTATAACAAAACTTACCTTCAAAATGGCTCCTATATAAAATCAGTTGCTCGAACAAACATCCTGCGACTTTATGGTTTACGTAAAATCACTAGCGATTGGGTTGGCACATTGCCAACAATTTGAAACCCAACAGATTTTGCCAACCAGCTAACTCTAAAAGGACTAGTAATCCAAACCGCATCTTGGTCATCAGTATCACTTGTTAACTCTCCAATTTGCGGATCAAGGTAAGTTAATTGATTTGGCTTAAAAATACAATTAAACAACTCAATCATTGCTGTAAAAAAATCGACTTTCAAAAGAAGTTGCGGATACAGAAGATACAAAATTCCTCCCGGCCTAAGGATACGAAAGGCTTCAGCAAGCAATTCGCGAGGGCGAGTCACATGCTCAATTACAAATCTGGATATAACCAAGTCAATTGAACAATCAGCCCAAGGTACATCAAGAACACTTGCACGCACAAAATTAACATTTGCTTCATGCCTCAATAACTTACCTGAGCTTGTTCCAATATCTACCGCATGGATTTTTTTTCGGGGACACTTTGCGGCTAATGCTGCAGCTAGCCCTCCCGTACCACATCCAAAGTCCATAATATCTTCAGCTTTTTCGCAAAGATTGACAAACCCCTTGCGACGGGCAGTGTCAGCCCATAAATCCACCGTCGATAATTCATCATAATAATCACTGCTGGATAATGAGATATAATAATCCCTGACCTTACGTTCAATCTCGGCAATATCAGTCCCCTTAAAACGACGTAATCTCCTGCTTTTCAACACTCCGATAACACGATGAATCAAACATGGAGTTAGTGCATTTTTATTATTCATTATCTTTATCTCCTCGCAAACGTAAAAGCAATATAGCTTATCCAGGCCGATTCCTCAATCACGAAAAATATGCCTGCTAGCAAGAGTTCAGAGCAGTAAAAAACTTATTAAACAAGGCAATCCTAAAAAGAACAAAACTATGGTTGCAATTACCAGTTTGATGTTCCTGCCAAGCCCTCAGAATCTCGTTTTTGGAGAAAAACGGAGTCTCTTTTTCCAGCAGGAGCGGCTCAACAATCGCTCTTAACTCGTTTCTTAGCCATTGATCCATGGGTACTGCAAACCCCAGTTTTTTTCGATAAACACACTCATTGGGAACATATTTAGCGGTAGTCTCCTTCAGTATGCTCTTAGATCCTTTTTTCAGTTTTAACCGACCTGGCAAAGAAATTACGAACTCAGCTAAATCTTTATCCAGCAGAGGAGAGCGCATCTCAAGACTTGCGGCCATCGACGCTCGGTCGCTTTTAAACAAACCACCATCAGGCAACAAAATTCTCCAATCCAGAAACAGGCTGCGATTTAAATTATCCCTCTGCTGCCAGCACGCATCATAATTCAAAACATCGGAAAACACAGCATCATTCGACCACTCTGCATCCGGCATCCATTGTTTTAACACATGCGGCAAAGGGCTGCCGCTCCCCCACAGATATTGCCTTGCAAAAAACGGATAGGGCAACGTTGTCAGCAGGCGCGAGATTTGGCCTGAGGGCATTTGGGCTCCTATAAAGCCAGAGAGAGCTCTCAGGCATGATGGCACTCCCTCTGCTAAGCGCTGTGCGCGATGCTTAACATATCCGCCAAAAAGCTCATCCCCGCCATCACCGGTCAAAGCGACAGGTGCCTGGCTGGCGGTTTGCTTTGACAAAAAATGCAATGGTATTAAGGCACCGTCGGCCAGCGGTTCATCCATGTAATCTAACAGGCTCGAAAAAGTAGAAACAACATCATGATCTTGAAAAGGGTGTGGGTTATATGGCAGCCCAAGGCTGTGCGCAACTTTATGGGCATATTTGCTCTCATCAATAGATGATAACTCAGGATAAACTATAGAGTGAGCCTGCATATTTGGAACATATTTGGCTGCAAAGGCAGCCACTGCACTGCTGTCTACCCCGCCACTCAAAAAGACACTTGTAGGCGCATCGTTTACGAGGCGACATTTAATTGCACGATCAATCAGGTGTTCTGATTCCTCAACAGCTTCATCATATGAGATGCCCGTATTTAAACCAATACACTCAGGCTTCCAGAAATCTAATTTTCTCAAAACCCGCCAATTCGAAAGGTCAAAAGTCAGCGCAGTTGACGGAGCCAGCCGTTTTATTCCTGTTACGCAGGAATCTTCGCCTGGCACGTAACCATAGATCAAATATTTTGGAACAGCTTCGCTATTAACTGAAAACTGCGTATGTTTTTTGATAATAGGGAGCAAGGCCTTTAACTCTGATGCAAATGCAAAACAATTGTCATCATGATAGTAATAAAGTGGTTTTTTGCCGAAATGATCGCGAGCCAATGTTACCTGACTTCGATCTTTATCATAAACCGCCAAAGCAAACATCCCGTTAAGCTTATTACACAGAGAAGCTCCATGTTTTGCAAATGCATGCAGAACAACCTCCCCATCCGACCGGCTGCGCCATACAGGTTGCGGTGTAATAGATTCCTTTATTTCAATATCGTTATACAGCGCACCGTCATAAACAATCGTAAACGCCCCGTCAGGGGTGGTCATAGGCTGAGCACCACTATTGCCGGCATTCCGAATGGAAAGGCGGCGATGGCCTAAAATAGCATTTGATAGCTCAACGACCCCCTCGCCATCTGGTCCTCGTTTTGAAAGACTCTTTAATGCAGCCCTAAAAGAAACCTGATCCGGTTGTGAATTTCGTTCAAAAATCCCAATTATGCCGCACATGACATTACCCTTCGCCAAATTTTTTATTCAACAGGCGCGGCAAACTAGACACCAGTTTACCCGTAAACATATAGCGCAAACCATCAATAAACCCCTGCCAATAAAACGGGATCAACTCCATCTTGCGCCATCTGACCATGATCAACGAATATACCAAAGGCCAAAACCAGCTGAACACAAGAAAATATACACATTTCTGGAGCAGCGATCCATAGCGGGCCACCATAACGGTTCTGTTTCTCATCAGGCAATATGCCTTTTGAACATATTTGCCACCCAATGAACGCGGGGTGAAATCGCCATCCGCCGGTATATCGTGATAAATCTTCGCTGAGGCGAGGAAGCCGCACTTAGCCGAGCGAAGCCTAGCCTGATAGGCAAAATCAGGCTCAGTAAAAGTCTGTATTATTTTCGGATCAAACCCGCCAATCTCATCAAACATACTCTTTCGGATTATAAAAGCATTAGGCACTCCGTGACTATCAATAATTTCAGAGCCTGTAAACGACTTTAGTCCAGTTGTGCGTCCTGTGAATAAATTTATTCTCTGTCCACACATCACCAGCGATCCTGAAGAGAGATTATATATCACTGGACCAAGAATGCCGTAATCAGGATTTGCATCCATTGCATCAACCAGTTTTTCCAGAGTGTCGGAGGGCACAACATTATCGTCATCAACCATCAATAAATAGTGCCCTTTCGCATGACTGGCGCCAAGATTCCGAGCTTTTACCATCATCAGCTGCTCCTTTGAGTGAATAATGGTTGCGCTCTTAACTGGCAGGTCACCCTCTTTCAAGGCTTCCGTACCATCGCTTGAAGCATCATCAATAACGATCAACTCAAAATCTTTATATGTTGATTCCCCTAAAGAATTTATACAGCGAAGCAGAACCGCTCGACGATTGCGGGTCGTAATAATCACAGATAAAGTAAAATCACTCATGCAGGTAAACATTTCAAATTTTAATGGCGGAATTACCAAAGTCACTTAATTCAGCACGACTTTAATCGAATCATCTTTAATCGTAAGGCTGGCCCTTGGCGCTCGCTCTGTAATAAAAGCATAAAGCGCTTCAATTGTGGGGTAACCTGCATCACTGCCAAACAAGCGGGCATCGTCGATTAACAGGACATGACCTTTTTGGCCTGAGGCAAAGATACTATCAAGCTCTTCAAAAATAGGGGTCACTGTTTTTCCTAATGCGGTAACCCCGGCGGAGTAGTGTCCATCCAGCCAAAAAAGAGCTGGTTGCTTGAGCTGACAAACGATCTTTTTAAGTTCAGTTGCGCTATCGCCTTGAACAAACACCATATTGCGGAACTTTGCAAACCGTTTGACAGCCTGGGCATGCAGATCTTTACTCAGCTCTATTGAATATATCTTTTCGAAGACATTGCGCATAGCATAAACCATATCGCCATAATAGGTACCGGTTTCCACCAGCACCTTGAGACTATACTCTCGCTGCGCATCTTTAATGGTACGCTGTTTAACAACATGGGGCGGAGCACCGCTTTCGCCATTTGCAATCCAATCTTTAAGCTGCTTATTTTCTCTGTAAGTATACAGAAAGCGACGCAGATAAAAGTAAACCATCGTTGTTTTCAACTTAGTAATAACCTTATTCAGCATAGCAAAATCTCTCTATAAACTTGTGTTTGGCACCTACACCACGGCGGCTCACACAAACTCAACATCTTCAGGAAAGTCAGCGAAATTGTATCAAAGAAAGGCGGCCCGGCAAAGTCGCAAACTAACCACTATAATTACCATAAACTTTTCTCTTCAAGCGAGAACAAACAATATGTTAATATAGACTAAAAGAATTTTTAGTCTATACGATACGTTATCATTGTAGGATGACCGTTTTAAGACCATACAAAAGGTAAGCTTTAATGAGTTTAAAATATGCATTAATTGGATGTGGCAGGATATCCCCCAATCACATTGTCGCAGCACAGGAGAATGGAATAACAATTACAGCGATCTGTGACAACATCCGCGATTGCATGGAAGACAAAATTTTAAAGTTTGGCCTTTCTGATGAAACAAAGCAATATACAAACTACAAAGAACTTCTGGAAATTGAAAAGCCTGATCTTGTTGCCATATGCACTGAAAGCGGCACGCATGGCCAAATTGCACTTGATTGCATAGATGCTGGTTGTAATCTAATCATTGAAAAGCCGATCGCTTTATCTTTGAAGGACGCTGATGAAATTATCGTGAGATCCAAGGAAAAAGGAGTAAAAGTCTGCGCTTGTCACCAGAATCGTTTCAACAAATCGGTTCAAAAAATTCACGAAGCTGTGGAAAAGAAACGTTTCGGAAAGCTGTTGCATGGAACAGCGCATATCAGATGGCACCGTAACCGTGAATATTATGATAGAGCAAAGTGGCGCGGAACCTGGGAACAGGATGGTGGAGCACTTATGAATCAATGTATACACAACATTGACTTGCTTCGCTGGCTTATGGGCAATGAAATCGTTGAAGTTGTAGGTATGACCGATAACTTAACCCACGACTATATTGACGCGGAAGACATGGGGATTGCTTTAATTCGTTTTGCAAACGGGGCCTATGGAATTGTTGAAGGCACAACCAACGTTTATCCATGCAATCTGGAGGAGACTCTCTATCTGTTCGGTGATAAGGGAACCGTGAAAGCGGGAGGGCAGTCTGTCAACCTGATCGAAGAATGGAGTTTCTCTGATTTACTCGATGACCCGGAAGAGGTCAAAGCGAAGTATCATGAGACTCCCCCCAATGTTTACGGCTTCGGTCACACACCACTGTACGCCGACGTAATTGAAGCAATTAAAGAGGATAGGGAGCCGTATATTACAGCGGAAGATGGCCGTCGTGCCCTAGAGCTAGTTTTGGCAATCTACAAATCTTCAAAGGAAGGCACCAGTGTCAAGTTGCCCTTGGACGAGTACAGCACGCTGGAAGCAAAGCAGGACTTTGAAACTGAGACACGGTGACATGTATCAAGAAGTGCGTTAGTGCACGGAGGAGCGAGTTAAACCACTAAAACAACAAATAATACGACAAAAATGAATTACTTTGTACACGAGAGCAGCTATATTGACGATAATGTAAAAATCGGTGACAACACCAAAATTTGGCATTTTTGCCATGTACAAAGCGGTGCTTCTATCGGTAAAAACTGTTCGCTTGGCCAAAATGTTAATGTTGGAAATAATGTCAAGATCGGTGATAGTGTTAAGATCCAGAACAATGTCTCGATTTATGAAGGAGTTGAACTGGAGGATTTTGTTTTCTGCGGTCCATCCATGGTCTTCACCAATGTAAAGACTCCACGGAGCGCATTCCCAGCTGGCAGAGAGGGCTACCACAAGACATTGGTGAAGCAGGGGGCTTCAATAGGTGCAAATGCAACAATAGTGTGTGGAAAAACCATAGGCTGTTGGGTGTTAATCGCCTCTGGAGCCGTCGTCACCAAGGACGTACCCGACTATGCGCTGATGGCGGGAGTTCCGGCAAAACAGATTGGTTGGGTATGTCAATGCGGCGAGCGGCTTACGGACAATCTGGCATGCGCGAAATGCCAACGTAAATATAAACTGAACAACAATCAACTAGAAAAAATCGACAGTTAGAAATGAAAAACATTCAGACAATTACCCGAGATTTGCTAAAGCTGATTCAAGCAGGAGAATCTGAAACCGTTGAATTTAAGATGTCTTTTAGCAAAGCAGCAATTGAAACAGCAGTTGCTTTTGCAAATACTAAAGGCGGTTATATTTGTATTGGCATAAGTGATGACGGTTCTGTCAAAGGTATAACCGCTACAGAAAATATAATTAAAGAGTGGTTAAACCAAATAAAAATGTTGACATTGCCACAACTGTTTCCACACTATAACGTCTATGATCTTGATGGTTATAAAATAGTTATAATTTACGTCCAAGAGTATCCACTTAAACCCATTTCTTGTAAAGGTCGATACTTCACACGGCATGGCGCTTCAAATCACCTGTTAAGTTCAGATCAAATCGTTGATTTACGCATGCAAAGCTTAAATATGTCTTTTGACTCCTTCACTGTCGAAGGAGATATTAATGATTTAGAGAGCGACGCACTTCAAAAATTTTCCAATGACATCAAAAAATCAGGGCGCTACACACCATCGAAACATATTAGTTTAGATCTTGCCAAATTAGGTTTTATACAAAACGGAAATTTAACCCGTGCTGCGGAACTTTTATTTGGGAATCATCAAACATCTATTCATATCGGCCGTTTCAAATCGCGTGACACTATAATTGATGATACAGTTATTAGAATGCCGCTAGTTTTCGCAATCGACGAAGCAATGAACTGCATAAAGCGAAACATAAGATTAGGCTATGAATTCACTGGGGAATTAAAAAGAAGAGAGATATGGCAATATCCTCTACCTGTTTTACGAGAATTACTCCTTAATGCAGTAATCCATAAAGATTACCGCGACCCAACCGATATAATCATAAAAATCTTTGATGAACACATCGAATTCATGAATCCGGGAGAATTATTCGGTTCAATAACCCTGGAATCATTACAGACCGATTTCTACAAAGCGTCACACAGAAATAAACTTCTTGCGGAAGCGTTTTATCTTACAGGGGAAGTAGAAAAATATGGAACAGGCTTTATACGAATTAGAACCCAACTCAGAAATAATTACCCTGACATAAACTTTTCGATAGATGTGAACCATGGCGTATTTACCGCTGTCATAAGAACCGCCCCCGAAACCGCCCCCGAAACCGCCCCTGAAACCGTGTATAAAACAAGTACTAAAGAACAGATACTTGCGTTAATAGAAGAAAACCCTAAATTAACCAAACAAAATTTAATGGATCTTCTTAATAAGGCTAGTGGCACTATTAAAGAGCATATTCGGAACTTACAAAAAGAAGGTAAACTCAAACGTATAGGACCAGACAAAACTGGCCACTGGAAAGTAACAAAATGATTAAATTCAAAGATTTACAAGCTCAATACCAGCAGCTCAAACCACAAATTGATGCGGCGATTCAGGAGGTGCTGGATGAAGGCAACTTCATAAATGGTCGCCAAGTTCGCGCGTTTGAAGAGCAGCTAGCGGAATACGTTGGAGTCAAACACTGCATCAGCTGTGCAAATGGCACAGATGCAATGTCATTAGTATTGATGGCATGGGGTATAAAAGAGGGAGATGCTGTCTTTGTACCGGATTTCACCTTTTTTGCAACAGCTGAGGTTGTTGCGCTACAAGGTGCAACGCCTATCTTCGTCGATGTCAGGCGCGACACCTTTAACATCGACGTAACAAAACTTGAAGCGGCGATAGAGCAAACCATCAAAGAAGGAAAGTTAAATCCCAAAGCCATTATTCCGGTTGATCTCTTTGGCCTGCCTGCTGATCACCTGGAAATAGCAACCATTGCCAAAAAGCACAGCCTATTAGTTCTTGAAGATGGCGCTCAGGGGCTGGGAGGGAGCATTAACGACAAGATGGCCTGTAGTTTTGGCGATGCTGCCACCACATCATTCTTTCCTGCAAAGCCGGTAGGGTGTTACGGTGATGGGGGCGCAATTTTCACTGACAACGATGGACTGGCGGAGGTAATCAAATCATTAAAAGTTCATGGCAAAGGCACAGACAAATATGACAATATACGGGTTGGCCTCAACTCACGACTCGACACCATCCAGGCAGCAATTTTAAATGTCAAACTACAGTACTTTATTGAACACGAGTTTAACAGCCTTCGGAAACATGCAAGCACATACCACGACCACCTCAATGACATCATCGAAACTCCGTCCATCCCTACGGGTTTTATATCAAGCTTTGCGCAATATACCATCAAATTAAAAAGCAAAGGAGAGCGGGCAATTTTACAAATGCAACTAAAATCACATGGGATCCCGTCGCACATCTACTATCCAACTCCGATGCACCAACAAAGTATTTTTTCAAATCACGATTGTTGCAATGCGACGAATATAAACAGCCTTGAACTTTGTAGCATCGTTCTCTCCCTGCCAATACATCCGTACCTTCACCAAGAGGATATTATAACAATATCTCAAAAAATCAAAACAATCCTATCCAACAGAAATATTTAGTGATGAACAATACACCCCAAATATCATTTTGTACATTAGTCCTCAATGGAATGCCATTCTTGCCATATCACTACCGGATGCTTTACCCGCATGCACATCAGCTAATTTATGTTGAAGGGTCATGCCCAAACGCTACCAACAACGCTCAGGAAGATGGCCACTCACGTGATGGAACTCTTGAACTTCTACGGGAACTAAAACGCAACTCAGATCCTGAAAACAAGCTTGTGATCATAACTGCAGAATCAGTTGGGTATCCTGACGGAAAATGGCCCGGTGATAAAGATGAGATGTCGGAAGCTTTTGTTCCCTACATTACAGGGAACTGGCTATGGTGTATGGGGATAGATGAGTTTTACCATGCGCATGATATTAAAAAAATAAAGGACGAGGTGCTTGCGAATGGCGAAATTGACATAGTCAATATCAAGATGTTTCAATTTTGGGGAGGGCTTGACTACATATCCAATGGATTTCGATTCCATCAATTAGGGGATGACACATGGGCACGTATTTTTAAATGGAAGGATGGATACAGACATACCACCCATCGCCCGATCACAGTCGTTGATCAAAACGGTGTCAATCTTATCGACAAAAACGTATTAAAAGGGGTTGAATTAGAAAAGAAAGGTATCTTTTTCTATCACTATTCATATGTCCTTCCTCTTCAGGTCAGGGAGAAATGCCTCTACTATAGCAAAATGGACTGGGGATACTCACGCATGCAACAATGGGCAGAGGAAACCTTTTTTAAACTAAGCAATCCTTTCCAGGTGGATTCGAGTTATGTTTATCCCAGTTGGCTTGAACGATTCAGCGGAACCCATCCCGCCATTGTTATCGATATGTGGCAAAATGTTTTAGCCGATAAAACAATCGAAAAGCGCGGGACTGACGATATTGAACGGCTACTCAACAAACGATCTTATAGATTAGTAGCGCAGCTATTGAAAAGAGTACCTCGTATCATAATCCGCTCTGCAGAGTCGATGGCAGGCATAAGTATTCGCTTATTAAGATCCATTCGATCATATGTTTCCACCGCTTAAAATCTAAAAATATCGCCTTTAGCACTGTTGAGTTTGTTGAATGATGGCATCCAGTAAATTCTGCCATTTCTCTCTGAATGAAGCGGAAGAATGAATTGTTTTCATTGTGGTAATATTGACTTCCGCTGCTTCCTCAGAAAGCAACTGAGTAAACTGATCGCATCTAGTTTCAGTAAGTTGCAAGGTATCAAAAAAAATCAAGCCCTGATTTTTATAGTCTCTGTAGACACCTGAATCAGATCTTAAATACAACTTTTTGCCTCTAGATAAAACGTAATTTGAATTAAAAAGCCCCTGTTGCCTTTGTTGATTGAAAACAAGGATGTCGATTGCATTTAGATGCTCAATATATTCATTTGCCGGGAGGATATCCAACATTGCGACAAATCTATCCCCAAATATGGCTTTACCGCAAGTGATAACTTGATCCACATAACTCCGGTTGGCCCCCACACCATAGCTCAAAGGACAAAATACTTTCATGTTGATATTCTTAAGATGCGCCATGCTTTTTAAAACTTCTATATGGTTGTTTGATTCAGCAGCAGAATTTCCAATTTGCACATTAACATACTCATTTTCTGATCTTGTTAGACGCTCACAGCCATCACCATCACCCTCATAAAATCGATAACCTAGATGTACACACCTTCCCCGTTTGTTTATAAACATGCGGGCAAGTTGAATCTCATTAGTTGATAGAGTACAGCAGGTGCGAACTCGTTTTAAAGAAACCTTTAGTAACTTTCGCGCGGCAATACTTATAATGTTGTTTTCTGGAAAAAATGCGCCATCCCTCAAACCTGTAAGATCGCCGCCCCAAAAAACCAGTACAAACTTACTGCGCATGTTTCTCGAAAAAAACAAAGGCAAGAAGTTAAAGAGAGAAACAAATACAGAATGACAAATGATTATTCGACTCCTTCTATTGATATGCCAAATAAACTTAACCCACTGCAAGGCACTTATTAGTACAGGGAATTCCAGGTTTATGTCACTGTCGATTATCCGGCTGTAGAGCATTGTATTTGAGGCATCATCTATATTCGGCATATAAAATTTGTGAGCCACTCTCTGTGTGCCAATTTTCAGATCCATGTTTGCATAAGTTGAGAAAAAACTGGCTCCGTTATCATCCTTAGACAAAAGATGGTGGCAGTTGCCGGGCAGTATATGTGTAACAATGGGCGGTTCTTCAAGCTTCATTGTTGAATCCAGTATTTTAAAAATCACTTCGGGCAAATCGGCTCGCAGTATGGCTATCTCGCCACTTAACTAAACCACTCATAAAACGAATCCTGTCCACGGAGCTACTCCCGTTACTTACTTTCAACTCAACTTAACATTCAGTAAAAGCT
Source organism: Kiritimatiellia bacterium (assembly GCA_028686345.1). Classification (GTDB taxonomy): domain Bacteria; phylum Verrucomicrobiota; class Kiritimatiellia; order RFP12; family UBA1067; genus M55B167. Next base: position 18,566 of record JAQUCE010000039.1, on the reverse strand, counting down.
AACGGCCCAACCATGTTTCTTTCCAATAACAGTAATTCCTTTTTCCTTTCTTTTATCTTCCTAAACGGTATCCCAACATTTATACTCCATGGGTCTGAAGATTTATTAATTAAAGTCATTGCGCCAAATGAACTACCCTCGCGCAACACAACTCCCGGAAACACAACACATCCCGCCCCTATAATCACATGCTTCTCTATCAGCACTGCTTCACTTTGAACGCACTTGTATTTATCCTCAACCATTGGATTTGTCATTGTTTCTCCTGAATAATCATCACTCACCGAATAAATAGAAACCTTGGATGAAATATTTGCAAAATCTTTGATTGTTACACCCTTATCTCCGCCAAATAATGCAGAATAGGCTGCGATATGTACATAATTCCCAATAGTAACACACCCACTTAAAATACAAAAATCATCTATTCGAACATTATCTCCAATTGACATTTTGTGCGAATCATAGAAACTTGCTTTGCGGCTAATGAAAACATTATCTCCAATACTCCCAAATCCGATTTCTTTTATTTCTTCTGCTGAACAAAAACTGTTTCGTTTCATGTAAACTCCCAATACTCAGCCTTGATATAAACCTACCATTCAAAGAAGATCTAAAACGTTACCAACACTCTTTGCCGTCATACCGGTTCCCGTGGGCATCGCCAGCAAGCGGCTTGCCACTAAATCTGTTACAGACAACAATGATCCGGCATCTGGCTGCAAACTCCTATACGGCTCCATACGGTGGCACCCTGGCCAAAAATATTTTCGGGCTCTAATGTTATTGGCATGAAGCAGATCAATCAAAGCATCGCGACTCCGCGGATATTCATCACCAACTTCAACAACAATGTACTGCCAGTTGCAGCACTGATTCTCATCAAACTCTATCAACTTAAGTCCGTTAATCTCTGCAATTGCCTGTTTATACAAATCGTAATTCCGTTTATTGGCCTCTATAAATTTGTTAATTTCAAGAAAATTAACCAACCCCATGGCAGCACTAATCTCAGTCATTTTACCGTTGGTCCCGACATGAATCACATTGTCAACACCGGCAAAACCAAAGTTTTGCATAAGACGCATTTTTTCGGCCAAACTATCATTGTTGGTTGTTATCGCACCACCCTCAAACGTATTAAAAACCTTTGTGGCATGAAAACTAAATACCTCGCACGCACCAAAGTTGCCGATCATTTGCCCTTTATAAGAACACCCAAAAGCATGGGCCGCGTCAAATAATAATTTAAGCCCATGCTTGTCGGCAATCGCCTGCAACGCATCAATATCACAGGGGCGGCTGTAAAGATGCACCCCCATAATCGCGGTTGTTTTTTCAGTGATCAGTTTTTCCACTGCCTTAGGGTCAATATTATACGTATGGCGGTCTATATCACAAAAGACGGGTTTGATCTGTTGCCATTGCAAGGCATGAGCAGTAGCAATAAAGGTCAGCGAAGGAATAATCACCTCACCGGCCAAATCTAAGGCTCGAATGGCAATCTCTAATGCAACTGTCCCGTTACACATCAAAATACAGTGTTTTACTCCAAGGTAATCGGCCAGCTTCTGTTCTAGCTCTTGCACTAGCTCGCCCCGGTTCGTCAGCCAGCGACGATCAAAGATTTCATCCACATATTGATGAAATCTTTGGCGGTCCCCTATATTAGGAGCACCAACATGCAATGTTTCCTTAAAACTAATACTCACTTTTAAAAACCCTTCTAATGTATTTTCTTGCTGCTGATAATGGTGGACATTCTATACCAATATATATTAACTGGCAATGTCAATAGATTGTTTAAAATCATCAAACTGAAAAGCGAATACAACCCTGGCTGGAAATGATTGTTCACAAACAACCAAATCCCCTCCGGTATTTTGCCTCTGAAGGCACCCCAGCCAAACAGACAATAAATGGATGTGACCACAAAAAAGGAGATGGGAATTGTATACCAGCTTGGCTTGAAGATCCATTTCGCAGCTAAATCAGTTACTAACACAGAATTAACCGCACCTAAAACCACACTGATAGATAAGAACCAAACATACTTGGCATACTCACTACGCTCACGCCACTGCGGCACAAAATCAAAAAGCCATGGAGTAAACAAGTAAAGCCCGATGACCACTACTCCACCTGCAAGGACTGTGTAAAGAATGGTATATTTTACGGTTGCAGCCGTTGATTGACCTTTTTCATGTTTGATCGACAACATAGGCAGTAAAATTAGCATGAGCGATGAAAACGCATAAAATGGTATCTGTGCCAACCGTTGAATCATGTAATAACCGGCTGCATCAGCATCACTTAGAAAATGTTTAACAACAAAAGGGGGCACAAATCCCCACAACCACCCACAACCCGCCCCACAGCTGAAAAGTAATAAATATTTCCTGATAACTTCCTTGCAATCATCAAAATATGGTTCTAATTTATTTCTGTGAGGTGCGAAATAAATAATAAGCGCATAAATCAACAACACAAGATTAGCAAGCAACGAGGCTATTAACGCGATTATATAGCCGACAATCCCATAAACCGGTAAGAGGAAAATTGCAAATAACATTAATACGAATGGAACCAGCACTCCACCAACCGCCATCAAAAAATACTGCTGCATTGAACGAGACAATAGAGACATTACAGGCAGGCAACTGGAGACACACAAATAGATAAACATCCAGAAGAAAATCCATTTTGATTCTATGCCCATTCGTAATGCAAAGCTGTCGTATCCCACCACAAACACAACTGCCACCGCTACAGTTGAAATACCCCCGAAGACAAATAAATCACGCACGAGAGATTTTAGCTTACCCCACTCGCCATTAGCCTCGTAACGCGTAACAAACTTAACCACCAGACTTGTAATGATTCCCAGAGGCAGGGCGCCGAAAGCCACATACTGGGTTATGGGAGAGATCAAACCAAGATCGCCATCGCTAAGGTACTTTGGAACAATCAGCAGATTAGTCACGAAGTTAAGCACAGCGCCTATTTGAGTGAAGACAAAAATAAAGCCTGAATAAAAAATAATATCAGGTAATTTAAACTTCACCCAGTTATAGAAATATATTAGTCTCCTAATCATAACAAGCTTCATCCACCATAAATCGCCAACAAACCACAAAAATACTCATCAAATAATCCAGCGATCTCATACCAGCTGTAAACCCGGATATCAGACGCGGCATTCTCCACCAGTCTTTTTCTTAAATCCGGCTCAAGATAAAGCTTCATAATGGCGGATGGATAGTCTTTGGTCAACAAGGCGTTACGTCCGTTTTTAAAGAGCAGGTTGGCGCGGTCATCATAACCTAAAATCGGCTTTTTCCACACCAGATATTCATGAAATTTCGCATTGCAATCCTGATTGGCAGTACAAACCAATACATCCGCCTGATCCATCACACACAGTTGATCGTTTTTTGGAAGATAGCCCAGAAAAATACAGTTCTCTGAGGCGTATTGATCCAGATAGGGATAGTGCTGCCCGGTTAAATAGAGCTTGATCTCAGGCGGCACATGACGCATGGCCTCACAGATATCCGCTGTCCGTTTCCACGCTGCCTGATCGCCCGTATAGACAATGTTCATCTTGCCTGCCAGCTTAACGCTACCAGCACTGCGATCAAAAACAGGTAAATCCGCGCCATTCGGGATGTACTTGCACTCAACCCCCCACTCTTTCCTGGCCTTGGCCTGCTGGTAATAACTCAGCGTCACAACCGCATCCGAACGTTTAATGATCTGCCTCTCGAACCAGCGCATAAAAAGCCCTGGTATGACACCGAAAACATCCCGCCACAGTTCACCGTAAAGGTCGTCCCACCCATGCACAACCTTAAAGCTTTTATATTTGCAGAAAAAACGACGGCAGATGATCGGATTCAATGCAATAAGCGCGCCATAGGTATAGATAATATCAGGTTTAAACCGGTCAATCTCAGCTGCCAGCCGCTTAAAATTCTTCGCCATACTAAAATTAACATAACCGGTTTCCCAACCGTATTTCTCCAAATTAAAACGAATAGCACCATGGCTGTATGGAAACTTTGCAAAATGCTCAGCCGCACTCATATTCTCGTTTAGGCGTCCTGTTCTATCAGTCGCTACAATTAAAAAACGTTTTGGCATGGTTGTGATAAAGATGTTGAAATGATTAAAAGAATAAACACGAGACCGATAATTTTCAAGTCGCCTCTGCTTGGTCACCTGTTAGGATTCGTAATCCACCCCAAGCCGCAATGAACAACATTGAAACTGCGGAGAGGATAAATGGCAGAGACTTGCGTTTTGCCCTCAAAACAACCTCGTGTTCACCAGCGGGGATTTTTACCGCGATCCAAACACCATCGGCAACACTCGTTTCCATCTGCATGCCATCAACCAGAACCTCATTTTTTTCACTTACGCGCTGATCAAATATCAAAAGGGAATCAGCTGAGGCCGATGTCTTGACACCAATTGAATAAGCACCGGGAATACTCTGCTCAAACAACAACTCAACCTTTGCATCTGAATTCGCAGACGGGCTGAGGGGCGTAGCGGCATCCGACACCACCAGCTTGGAAGAGGCCACCTGCTGGACCTGATCCTCAGCAGCAACACCACCCTGCCAGCTGGTCACAAGGCGCGGCTGGGAGTTAACCCCGTTTAAAGCCAATAAAACCAGCGTTTGTTCGCCTGGTTGCGATGTCTGCCTGACAACCCCAGCCCCCAGTTCAAAGCTGAGCAACGGTTGCGCAGATCGGCTCTGTACCAACTGAGCCGCAGCACTGTGCGGCAGAATCAAATACTTCACATGCAGTGCCTGCCACAAATGCCGGGGGTTTTTTTCCAAGTCCGTGAAAAGTTGCGTATAGGGAGTTTCCACATCAGTGGCTCCCGGCATCAAGCCCTGGATTCCATTGAAACCTAGAGACAACCTGAACCAGTCCTGACCACTCTGTGACTGTGGCGAATAATTGAGTACTCTGGGAAGGGAGCCTGCCGCATCCCGCTTCAGGGCTTTAACAACCAGGTTCTCTCTGTAGTACGGTACCAGATCCAGGCTTTTCACATAGCGTCGTGCAACCAAGGCCTGATCGCAAACCATCAAAATCATCACAGTGCCGCCAAAGAGAGTGAGCCAGCGACGCTCATCCGCCCTGCGCAGCCACCAGGCAGCTGCAATCACAGGCACTAGGAACAGTAGCGAGCGTCCGATATTCCGCAAGGCATATGCCGCGGCACCTTCGGCTTGCTGCGCCAAGCCCAGGGCCTTTAGATGCTGGGTCACGGCTGACTGCCCTGCCATGAAAACCAATGCAACCACAACCAGCACACCGGCAGCAACAGCCGCAATCCAAACCAAACCTGAACGAACCTTCTCAGAGTTCCGCTGGCCTGTTAAAAACGCATGCACGCCAAAACCGCAAAGCATCGCAGAGGCAATCTCCACCAAATGCAGAAACTTGACCGGTGCCCGAATCAAATCCATATAGGGAATCGCATAAAACAGACGATAAAAAGGAGTAAAACGGCCCATAGCCAGGATCAGGCAGACAATCCAGACACCGATCCAGAAAGGAACATCACGATAGACCTCGTGTTCAATGCTGCCCTCTTCATCAGTCGGTTTTTTTCGTTGCTGCAGCCAGACAAATACCGCAAAAAACGCAAAAACGACCGCAATCACCCCTAAATAAACCGTATGCTGACGGTAGTTGGGCATCATGCGCCCTTTTTGGAAGACACTCTTATGCGGCTGGCCTAAACGGCCCCAATAGGGATGACTCCCATGAAATGATTCATTTCCGAAAATGCCAGGCACAATAAGCTCAAGCATATCTTCGGGTGGAAGACTCCAGTTGGTTGCAAAGAGCCACTGCTCTTTTTTTGCTTGCGCAACCTCGGCCTCACTTTTAGGAGGTGCCGTGTCCGCGGCTTTTGATGAGAGCTCCTTGCCGGCAATCTGCGCTTTGCGATTGGCGACCTGTGTTGTTAAAGCCGCGTGGATGCCCCCAAAACCAGCCAGCCCAAGGAGTAAAAGTGAAACCAGAAAACGCGGCCAGACCTTTATCGCCGAGCTCTTAAAACCATCAGGGCTGATCCAGCTCAGCCAAAGCGCGTATATCCCCGCCACTACGCCCAGTAGCAGCAGCACATCCGGCTGATAGACAATGCCCCATGCGAAAACCATGCCCAGCATGGCAAAATAAAAGAGCCGCTTGCTCCTGAAACCGCGATCCAAAAGGCCAAACGACCAGATCACAGAGGAGAACATGTGAAAATAACCGCGATGTCCAGCGCAAAAGAGCGTAAAGGTGTAGCCGCTGAACCCTAATGCTAACGCCCCGCACCAAGCAGCCAGAGGCGAGACCTTTCTCCCCCTTAGGTAATAAAACGCGCCCAAAACAATGATCAAAGTGTCTATGATGTAAGTGAGTTCATGCGCATGCAGCGGATGGAAGATCAGCCAGTACAGCTTTTGCGGTGTGAACGCCTCGCCGCCCAGAAGATTAGCCCAAACCACAGTGCTGTATTTATATGTAAAAAACGGCATGGAATCCGGCGCATGCAGCCCTGCGTATTTACCTAACACAGGAAAAAACACATAAAGAACAGCCACTGCAAAAACAACTAATCCAACCAGTATTCTACTTTTTTTACCCATACACTTGCCTTCTTGGCGTAACAAAGCCAGCATCTGCCAACAATATTAAGCGGCTCTCTGACACATATAAAATCGCATTATATGATTATTGTCCTTTTCTCACAAGCCGCAAAGACAAAACGCTATATATCTTCAACGATGGTGCATTAACTGAAGCTGCGCTTGCTCTCGTATTGCAACCGATTGGGATCATGCGGGGGCTCGTCCACCAGCATCGTCGCCGCTATCGTCAACCGGAAGGCGAAGCCGAACGTCTGTAGGTCCGGTTTTCAACCGGACATGTCCGATTGGAAATCGGACCTACGTTGCTTCCGTGCCACAGGCGCGACCGCTCATTCGATGTTGAAAGTTCGATGTTCGATGTTGAACGTTCGGATTCACCATAGCCCAGGACAATGTCCCGGGTATCCGGAGCCCGCATTTATGTGTCCTGAAAGGGCACCTCAGCCACAATTTAAAGGTGACCTTTCAGGCCGCAAATCTAACTTCTTACCTCCCGGGGCTTCGCTTCGCTTGCCCCGGGCTAAGTTGAATACACCCCTACGGGGTTCTCCTGATTACTTTCACAAGTATTACAGTCAGAGCCGAACACAGGTGTCGATTAGAAATCAGGAGACGTTGATCACCCTCTTCCCCATAACTTTCCCAAATCGGGCGATTCATAAATCAGTTCTCGCGATTGCTATTCCGCGGGGCGGAATCATATAAACTCATTTGGTTGCCTGCCTGTGCGTAGCACGCAGACAGGCGGCGACTAGCTGCTTTAGTTTTCACTGCGATACAAGATCGCCAAAGGCGGGCAGCAGCTGATATTTGCGCTCCCAGGTGGTGTACATAATGCCTTGCGCTTTGGGAGTCTTTTTCAATGAGGTCAACCACTCGGCGGAGTTGGTCAGGTCAGATGCGTCATAATAGGCCGCGCCATAGGTGCGGAACCCCAAGCCGGAGAAGAACGTTAGCGATTCATCCCGGATCTTATGATACCAACAGACAATGGTCATGTCAGCGGGAATGTACTTCCACGAACCAGTGAAATCTCCAACCACTCCATAATAGTTATTAACAGCGTTGTGAGCGGGATCGAGCATGTCAGACCAGATCATGACCTCAATCTCAGGATCAATGGCTTTGAAGATGGCCTGCTGCCGCGTAACACACCTGCCCAGGATCTGGGCCATTGACAACCCGCTGTCACGACAGGTAAGGCACCCTCCGCCATTGCGAATCTCATCCATGGCCAACAGAAAACGTTTGAACTTTATGACCTGGCTCAGCTTTTGCATCTCAGCCCGCCAACACTCATACAAAGCGGGGTTGGACATACAAAGGCTCTCCTGTCTGCCCCACGAGTGCACCACCGCTGGGATTTTATAACAATTCAACTCCAAGCTTTCACCATCGCGAACCGCGGATTTGGAAGGGATGGAAACATGTGCGAGCTGCCGCAGACAGCGGATCGGGCTGAAATCACGCCCTTCCTCAAAGCTCATCTCTCTGTCGCTGCTCTTCAATGTGAGCGGGGCACCAGCGCGCCGTACGATATCGCTAAGATCCCCAAATTCATAAAACCTCAGATCATCTATCCAGAACCGCCCCTCTCTGCCCTCCCAGATGCCAGCATAGAGCATCACTTCGGTTGCATTAGAGTTGATAAAATCCAGATTGACAGCACTCCACTCTTGCGTTGATTTGACATCTGGCTGCAAGCTGGTGAGCGAGCGACCATCCGCCAGGACCATGGCTTTAAGACCGGAGAGCGGCTGCACATTCTCGGTTTTCAGCTTAAATGCTAAACGATAGGCACGCCCTGGTTTGACCGCCACCCGCTGGCAAAGCCTGCCATGGCCGAGCTGGATGGAGCCATAGTTCTCAAACCGGATCGAACTTTTGCCAGAAGCAGCCAAGGTGTCGGCAAAGCTAACCTTGCCTGGCTCATCATGAAAAGCAAACCCTTTGAAGCGATTGTTCGAGTGCTCTTCCAAATCCCCGTTGACCAGCAGGTTCGTCTCAACAACTGGAACGATCTTTCCAGCCCGGGCTTTCAACGAGAGGGCGGCGGGAAGGGCGGCGGCCAGATTGCGGTCATGCCCCAGTGCTCCGCCGCCGTAACCAGCTGACAAGCCGGTTGGAATCAGTTCAATCTGATTTTCAATGCAACAGGCTTCAACCTCTTGCAGCAGGGCGAGATCTGACTCTTTCCAGCGGGTGATGCTGTCCAACCCAAATGAAGAGAGAACCATGCCATTAAGCCCATGACCGGCAGCGGTTCGGATAAGAGCTTTGATTTCATCAACACCCTCGCGGTTACGGCTGTGGCCAAAGGCAAAGAACCAGCGATCTTTGAGCGGCTCAGCGCAACAAAGCGAGACTAGCCCCAGAGAGCCGACAATGATCATTACACGCATTTTAAACAGTGACATTGAAACCCCTTTGTTTGATTGTGTGACCAGTTTACCTCTTTCATTGTGCAACTGCAAGCCAGCAGAAAACATTTTCATTCAAGCTGGAAGCTTGAGGTACTTCATCTAACTTATTCTTGCAATGGCTGCGGTTTCGTTGTATATTTCGCATTTAATTACAAATGGGACAAAAAATGAATGAGATTATGACGATTGAAGAGGTTGCAGCATATTTGCGCGTCTCAGAGCGCACCGTGTATGACTGGGTCGCCAAAGGCGAGCTGCCGGGCGGCAAGATTGGCACCTCGTGGCGCTTTCGCAGGGGCGATATTGAGCAATGGGTCAATGACCGGCTGGGAAAAACAAAACCCGCCGTGAAAACCGGCATCACCACCAGCGCAGTGCTAACGCCTGAGCGGGTGCTGATTCTGGATTCCACCTCCAAAGCGGATGTCTTACTCAAGTTGGCGACCCTGCTCTCAGCAACGCCCTTTATCCGCAAGGCTGAGGAGGCCTTGATCAACGATATCATGGAGAGAGAGGAACTAATGAGCACTGGAATCGGCTTTGGGATCGGGGTGCCGCATGTCAGAGTTGAGTACGCCTCTGATCTGGTAATGGCCATCGCGGTCTGTCCCAATGGCCTGAAGGACTACCCGACGCTCGATGAGTATGAGGTGAAGATTGTCTGCATGCTGGTTGCCCGGCAGGATCAGCACGCTGAGTATCTGCGCACTCTCTCTAATATCAGCACCCGCTTAAAGGCACCGGAGATGCGGCAGCAGATTATCGAGTCGCAATGCGCAATCGAAATCTACAATCGAATGATTGGAGAGCAGACAAATGCATGGGACTTTTAATCTCAGTATACTGGCGATTCTCGGAATCTGCACTGCGGGCGGGGTGATCGGCGCCTGGGTCTTCCAAAAGCTGCGTATTCCGCAGGTGGTCGGCTACATTGTCATTGGTGTCCTGATCGGCGAGACCGGCATCGGGCTCGTCACACCGCAGGATATCTCCGACCTTCTGCCTTTCAACAATTTCGCACTCGGTATTATCGGGTTTCTCGTAGGTGGCGAACTGCATGGCACTCTGTTTAAAAAATACGGCAAACAGTTCACCTTAATCCTGCTTGGCGAGGGATTGGCGACATTTGTGCTGGTGGGAGTGACCTCAACCCTGATTGTCTTTTGCGTTTGCCACAACTGGGTCAACGCTTTAGCTGCCGGCGTTGTTTTTGGCGCCATTGCCTCGGCCACCGACCCGGCTTCCACCCTTGATGTGCTGTGGGAGTACCGTTCCGCAGGTGTTTTAACAACCTCAATCATCGCGATCGTGGCGCTCGATGACGCCCTTGCAATGACTCTCTACGGGCTAGGCTCAAGCATTGCGACCATCCTGACCCAAAGCGACGGCGCATCTATAGGCGGGGCTTTGCTGCACACCGGATTTGAGCTCTTCGGCGCGATCGCGACCGGCGCGGTGTTTGGCTTTGTTCTCAATGCCATGATGCGCTATATGCCGCAGACTGAGCGGCGTCTGGGCATATCCCTTGGTATTATCCTGCTGTGCATCGGAGCCTCGGTCGCATTCAATCTGGATGTGATTCTCTCAACCATGACCGTCGGTATTGTGTTGGTTAACACCGCGCCGCGCCGCAGTAAAAAACTCTTTGAGGTGATCCGCTCCTTTTCCACCCCCATTTACATTGTCTTCTTTGTCTTGGTGGGTGCGCGCCTCTCCTTAAAAGGAATGCCGGCCTGGATCTGGGGACTGGTCTTGGCCTATGTTCTGATGCGCAGTCTGGGCAAATGGGCGGGATCATACTGGGGCGGTTATATCTCCGGCGCTGAGCGACCGGTACGTAATCTGATGGGCATGGCCATCTTCGCGCAGGGCGGCGTGGCGGTCGGTCTTTCAATTGTGGCCAGCCACAACCTGCAGCACATCATCGTCACTGAGGGCATATCCCTGGGCGATATGATTATCTTCACGGTCACGGCCACCACCCTCTGCGTGCAGCTGATTGGCCCGGCCTTCACCAAGCTGGCCATTACCAAGGCGGGCGAGATCGGGCGCAATATCACTGAATCCGATGTAATGGCGGAGTTCACTGTCAACGATGTTGTCAACACCGACATAACCCCCTTGAAGGAGGCCACCTTGCTCAGCGAGGTGATCCATCATTTCTCGGAGCAGGACACCTTTGTTTACCCGGTTGTGCGTGAAAACGGGGAGATCTGCGGCATAGTGACCTTTGATATGCTCAAGGAGCTGCTGAACAAACCTGACACATGGCAGTGGTTGCTGGCCAGAGATATTATGCAACCAGTTCAGGAGCATTTAACCGCGAGCATGAATCTGGAAGAGGCTATCCAAACACTGCTGAGCATCCAGGTGGATGCGCTGCCAGTGGTTGAAAACCTGGAAAACAACCGCTTAACCGGAGTTCTGGATATCCGTACAGCGCGCTACAAAGTGCGGGCTGAGCTGATGCGCCGGCAAGCTGCCACGATATGACATGATCTATGTTTGGCTAAATGAGCCAAACAAAGATTATGAAATCCCTTGACGCGCCTTTGACAAACAGCCACCTGGCACCCACAAATTGCTTCGTAGAAGCAACTCTACACCCCAGGGCGCGCCTTTCATGAGCCTAGCGCAGCATAGCCGCCTGCCTGCGTGCAACGCACAGGCAGGCAGCCAGTTTTTTGCCACTGAGGCACAGAGGGTGCGCTAGGTTGTTTTTGGGGTAGAAAAATAGAGGGGCAGAAAAATGGTTGCGCTTTTTGAAACCACAAGGCGCACAAGGAGCACAAAGGTTGCTGCGTTGCTTTTTGCCCGCGAATCTCCGCGAAAGGATAAGGGTATTTCATCCCTGCTACGCAGGGTCGCTGATCGCTTGAAATACCCTTATCACAGGAATACCTACAATACAGGACTTTCTTAGGGACAGGCACTGATTTCGCGCCGGACTTCGGAGAACTCCGACAAACTGCGGACGCGGCATAACCTTGGAGTTGCATTCAGCACTCCTTTTCACTATACTGAGCACTTAATTTCACTTGATAACATGGAGAATTTTATAATGGCATACGATAATATCAAAGTCCCTAATTTTGGCGAAAAAATCACACTGAACAGCGATGGCGCCTTGAATGTGCCGGATCAGCCGGTGATCCCCTTTATTGAGGGCGACGGCATTGGCGTGGATATTACTAAAGCGGCGATGATCGCATGGGATGCCGCGGTTGAAGCGGCCTATGGCGATAGCCGAAAAATCGTCTGGATGGAGGTCTATGCCGGTGAAAAAGCCAATCGGATTTATGGCGGGGATACCTGGCTGCCGCAGGAGACGCTGCAAGCCTGCCGCGAATATCTGGTCTCAATCAAGGGGCCGCTGACCACACCGGTGGGTGGCGGAATTCGGTCGCTGAATGTGGCCCTGCGTCAGGAGCTGGACCTTTACGTGTGTCTGCGTCCGGTGCGCTGGTTTGACGGCGTGCCCACGCCGATCAAGAAACCGGAGCTGACCGATATGGTTATCTTCCGTGAAAACACCGAGGATATCTATGCCGGCATTGAGTGGATGGCCAAGAGTAAAGAGGCACAAAAGATCATCACATTCCTTCAGGATGAGATGGGCGTCAGTAAAATTCGCTTTCCTGAGAGCTCTTCAATTGGCATCAAGCCGGTTTCGATTGAAGGCACGCAGCGCTTGGTCCGTGCGGCACTGGAGTATGCGGTGAAGAATGACCGTAAGAGCGTCACACTGGTTCACAAAGGCAACATTATGAAGTTCACGGAGGGCGGCTTCCGTGACTGGGGTTATGAGCTAGCCCAACAGGAGTATGGAGCCCAGCTGATCGACGCAGGCCCGTGGCGCTCCTTCCGCAACCCCAAGACAGGACGCGAGATTGTGGTTAAAGACTGCATTGCCGATGCCTTCCTGCAGCAGATTCTGACGCGCCCGGCTGAGTACGATGTGATTGCCACGCTTAATCTCAACGGGGATTATATCTCTGATGCGCTGGCAGCCGGCGTGGGTGGAATCGGGATTGCTCCGGGCGGCAACATCAACTATGAGAGCGGTGTGGCCGTGTTTGAAGCAACTCATGGCACAGCCCCTAAATATGCCAATCAGGACAAGGTCAACCCAGGTTCGTTGATCCTCTCGGGCGAGATGATGTTGCGCTACATGGGCTGGACCGAGGCCGCGGATAAGATTATCAAAGCCATGAACTGTGTGATCAGCGCCAAAACTGTGACCTACGATTTCGCACGCCTGATGGAAGGCGCAAAACTGACATCCTGCAGCGACTTCGCCCGTGCGCTTGCAGCAGCGATGAAGTAACATCCAGTTGGAAATCAGAGCTGCGTTGCTCCCGCGCAAAGGTGCGATGCCTTTGCGAAGAGAGTGAAAAAACTTTCCCCACCTTTAAAGTTACTATGGACAACCTGATGCTGAATGGTGTATCCTTATTTTAAATTAGTGGGTAAAGTAAACCACAGGTTATAACAAAGTAGAGCAAGCAGTTTGCTTGCTAAGGAGTAAGTAATTATGAAGAGTATGATTCAGATTGGGTTCACAGTTGCGGTAGTTTCCATATTGGCATCCGGATGTGCACATATGCCGGGCAAATGCGATTTAGCGCAGGCTGCACGGGATGCGCAAATTCAGAATGTGACAACAGGTGACGGCACATTTGAGAACTATCAGGCAACCGGATATCACACCAGTACTGAGATTGGCATGGCTGTTGGCATACCGGGGATCAAGTTTTTTGAGCTGTACCCCAAGCAGGATGATACAGCCCAGATGACCCAGATTGCCAAGGATGCCAAGAGCGCTGGCGCGACATCGGTTATCAACGCTGCACCGCCCAAGAGCCTTTATACAGGAATCCCCTTCTTTTTCGTCGGCCTGTACATTGACAGCGCTGCCGGAACTGGTATCAAGAGCAAGTAATACAACCAGGCAGCACCGAAGTTACAGGCAAGCCAGCCGCGCAGGTGCGACCTGAAAAACAATGGGTTAACTCGACTGAATAACCGAAAGCGATAGGAATTGCGATTAAGTGACGGTCGGGTTATACCCTATAGCGTTGCGCGGTATAGTGATATATTCTATTCACAGATGAACAAAATCATTCTGAATATTGTCGTGTTGATTGTTCTTTGCCTGTGGTTGCTGCAGACGTTTGGCGTTATCGGCAGCCTGAAGAACATCAGAGTACGGTAAAGCGCGGTCGCTGCGCACAACGATGAGCTCAAGTTGGCGGACACCGTTAAAACCCGGTAAACAAAGGGGTGAGCATGCCGAAGGTCAAGTTAATCATTCTGCTGGTGCTGGTGCTTGTAGCAATCGTGCTTGTGTTGCAGAATACGCAGATGGTGGAAACCAAGCTGCTTTTTGTAACTGTTATCATGCCGCTTGCGGCTTTGCTTGGGCTGACGACCTTGATCGGCTTTGCGGGCGGTGTTCTGGTGGCATTGGTCTTTGCGGTGAAGCGTAAGCGCACCCCGTCACCCTAAAGCCGCGTAGCGACTGCCTTCCTTATGCCGGCGCGGTCACGGTCCGCGCCTACAAGCTTCGGTTCGCGTGTCATCTGGTTAGCAAGTGCTTACCGCTCACGTTTCACTCGGCTGGCGCGTCCTTTCCAGCTTGAGGGGCACTGTAGCCGCGGGCCGTGACCGGGGTGGCTCGTGCGCGGGCTGGCTGCCCTGCCAATTTAGAAAAAATAAACTTTGACGCGAGCTTTGTCGTTAACTTTGTCGGAGTGGCATGAACGCGCTACGTTGTTTTTGAGGTGAAAAATCTTAAAGGTGAGTAATGGGCGTCCACCGCATAGCGGCGGACATACTGAAAGCACAGTATATCCGCCGCTATGCGGTGGATGATTGCGAAATCAGCCGCAATAAGGCCCGATAGACAACTGTTTGCAAAGAACAATTAATTGTTTTTTCTTGTCGCCTAAGCGACTAAATCCGCGCCGGGCGCGGAGTGAAGAAGTGCGCGAGTTAAGAGGTCGCGCCTTTTTTATGCGGGAGCAACGTAGCTCCGATTTCCAATCGGACATGTCCGGTTGGAAACCGGAGCTACTGAGATCGACCGCGCCTCTGGTTGACGATGTTGTGTTTAGCATGAAATCTGTATTAGTATTCTTGGTACATAAAAAGAAAAAAATAGAGGGGGATTTTTTTATGAAGTATTGTTTCCGTTTTTTGCTGCTTTGCTCGCTCACGCTGTTGCTGTATGTTTCGACAGCCGCTTCATGCCGGGCAGCTGAGAAGAACAGACTCCCGCCGCCTGTTTCCTGGACATCACAAAATATTGAGGGCTGGACAGTGCGCGTGGATGACAGGCTGCTGGCCCCGCCGCATGTTGATCTTGGGGAGCAGGCACTCAAGATGCTCAGCGCCAAACTGGTTGGCCTGCCCTATATTGTCCCGGCAGAGCCTCTGGAAAAACTTCGCGCTGTCACCATTGTACTCGACCTCGCCCACGGAGCCTTGCGCAACATGCAGTATCACCCCAGCGCGGCCTGGCTGGAGCAGAACGGATATGCAACCAACCTGGTGAAATGCGTTCATATTCCAGAGGCCAAGGATCTGCTGACCGCCCGCACTGTCAATGAACAGCCCATGGTCATCCTGCATGAGCTGGCGCATGGCTATCACGACCAAGTGCTGGGCTTCGACGAGCCGCGTATCATAAAGGCCTACGAAAACTTTAAAATGAGCGGTAACGGGGAGGCGGCACTGCTCTATAACGGCAAGCGCGTGCGGCACTATGGGCTAACAGACCAAAAAGAGTTTTTCTCTGAAATGACGGAGGCCTACTTTGGCACCAACGACTTCTTTCCCTTCACCTGCGCGGAGTTGATGACAGCCGAACCCGAGATCTATGCGTTGATGTCCGCCATCTGGGGCGGCAACCCTAGAGTGAGAGATTAAGGAGTTTAGGTTTTTACCAAAAGCAGGACAAAATGTTGGTCCTTAAAACATGTTGTCAGGAGTTTCTTAGGGAGTTTCTTAGGGACAGGCACTGATTTTCTCTGGCAGCGACATGTGCCGCTCGCAGAGCGGCATCGGTTAACGATGCTGTGCGACGATAGCGGATTACGATTAAAAACTCAGCCCTTGAAAATCGTCAGCCAGCATCGTCGCCGTTATCGTCACCGGAGGCGCAGCCGACCTCAGTAGGTTTAGTTTCCAACCGGACATGTCCGATTGGAAATCGGAGCTACAAATATTTACACATGTATAAGATCACTTTGAAGAACATTCGCGTCGCCCGCATAGCTAACGACCTCCTTCTCCCGCGCCTTGTCAAGGGAGTAAGCGCGGAAGGAAGTCAGTCGCTATGCGGCTGACCAGATCATTCGCGCGCCACCCGCAGCCGCCCGCACAGCGAACGGCCTCCCTGGCCCGCACCGCGATTTTCAGGAGTCACGGTTTTAGGTTTTATTCACTCCAATATAAATGAAATTTCATCTGAAGCTTCCAGCTTGAATGAAAATGTTTTCTGCAAGCAAGATGCTTGCACTACTCCATTATCACTTTTACGGTAACGTCTCAATTAACCGCTTTGGAGCAGCCTAAAGGCTGGACAACAAACCTTACGCAGCAGCCTTCCGTCTTCGCGCTTCGCAGCTACGCCGGACACGGAAAGGCTGGACAACAAACCTTACGCAGCAGCCGTTTGTTGTTCACGCTTACCTGTCACGGCGTAAAAGCGAAGCTCGGCTTGTCCGGGCGTAGCACGCAGACAGGCGGCGACTAGCTACTTTAGGCTGTATGTCCAGTGGCATGCACTTGCGAGAATAGTCGCAAACCTCAAATTGACACCACCGTTATCTTTTGAGATACTATCCCACCATGACAGATAAAAAAAACTCATACACTTTTGTGCTGGATCAGAAGCAGCAGGAGGCGCTGAAGGTGATGTTGCGCACCGGCAACTACCGGCCCAAGCAGGTGCCCCACACGATCATCGCGGTCGAAGCAGAGGAGTGCAATATCAACCTCTACAAGAGCGGTAAATGCCTGATCCAGGGGCGCGGCGCTCATGATTTTGTGGTCTTTTATTTAGAGCCCAATGTGCTGCTCGGCGCCTCGCTTGGCTATGAGGATGTGCTCAACCCTGAGCTGATTACCCCGCACATGGGCATTGACGAGAGCGGCAAAGGCGACTACTTCGGCGCGCTGGTGGCCTGCGCGGCTTACGTGAATCAGGATCTCGCAAAAAAGATGAACCAGATCGGGGTCAAAGACTGCAAAAAACTGAGTGATAAGGCGGTTTTTTTAATTGGCACAAAGCTCCGCGCCCTGCTTGGAATCAACCGCTATAAGATTGTTGCGATTGGCCCGGAAACTTATAACCGGCTTTATGCTAAAATGCGTAATGTCAACACCCTGCTCTCGTGGGCCCATGCGCGCTGCATCGAAAATTTGCTGGAGACTGTCCCGGATTGTCCGCGGGCAGTGGCCGACCAGTTTGGCGCCAAACATGTAATTGAGCGCGCACTGATGAAAAAAGGGCGCTCCATTGTGCTGGAACAGCGTCATAAAGCCGAGTCCGACATCGCCGTGGCGGCGGCCTCGGTGCTGGCGCGCGAGGCCTTCCTGCGGGGCCTGCAAACGCTGGGCAAAACCTTTGACTTTGAGGCGCACAAAGGGGCCTCTGAACAGGTGCGGAACTCCGCGGTGGGCCTGGTCAAAAGGAGCGGCCCTGATATTCTGCTAAAGACCAGTAAGTGTCATTTCCAAACCACCGATAAAGTACTGGCCGCCTGTGGCCGGAGCCGCGCGGAGATGAGCCCCGAGGGACAGGTGGTGGCTAGAAACGCTGGCCAGCCGTTTGTCAGAAAGAAGGGGTAGCAGCCCTATTGCTTTTACTCACTTAGGCGACTAGAAAAAAAACCAATTAATGTTCTTTGCAAAAAGTTGTCTGTCGGGCCTTATTGCGGCTTGTTTCGCAGTCATCCACCGCATAGCGGCGGATATACTTCGTAACCATCCACCGCATAGCGGCGGATATACTGTAAGCAAAACAGTATGTCCGCCGCTATGCGGTGGACGCACATTTTTCACTCCGAAAACAGCGCAGCGCATTTGCATCAGCCGTGCGACATGCAAGTTTCATGGAAAGTTGAAATGTGTAGGGTTGGCGGAACTTGTCCGGCGTAGTTCTGCCATCCCGCGGCGTAGCCACGCTTACGGCGAAACCCGGTTGCGGGACGAAGACGGATGAGCCAAACAAAGATAATGAAACCCCAGGGTGCGCCTTTGACGAACTAACGCCCGGCATACGCTAATTGCTTCTGAGAAGCAACCCTACACCCCGGGCGCGCCTTTCACATGCCTGTTGCAGTATGCCGCTTCCGGGTAGAGCCCCCGGTTACCCGAGGGGCACCCCCACAGACCCGGACGAGCGCAATTAACGCATCCGGTTCCTCCTCATACGCATTTGCTAAAAAACTCAGGTATTAACTAAGTTC
>JAQUCE010000143.1 GCA_028686345.1 Kiritimatiellia bacterium | reverse complement strand
TTGCGGATGTGACCGGCGATGATGCTGCCGACCTGACCATTCCGGGCGTGATCAGGGACTATGCAGGCGCGGCATATGAAAACATGCCGATGACCAAGGTCGGCGCGGGCACAGTCAGCTTCTCGGGCGTCAACACCCACCAAGGCTTGATCACCATCACCCAGGGCGCGCTGGCGCTGGAAGGCAACAATTCACTGAACATCAACAACCCGATTGTGCTCAACGGCGGTGCGCTGAACATAGGTGACTTTGCCAACTCAGCCGGCACCCTGACTGTCAGCAACACCAACAGTCTGCTCGTTGTCGGCGCCGGCAGCATTGCCTTTGCCGACAGCAGCGCAACCACCTGGGTGAACAAGCTGACCGTGACCGGCCCGCTGCAGGCCAACAGTGTGCGCTTTGGCACCAACGCCAACGCCTTGACCGCTGCCCAGATCACTGCCATTAAGATCAACGGTGAACGGGCCACTCTGCGTGCCGACGGCTATCTGGCGCTGGCCCCATCCGGCAGCTTAATCATGGTTAGATAAAAATAGTTCGACACACTACACTATCGGTAAGTTTGAACGCTTGACTGTGCGCGATTTTCCGGCTGAACCTATGGGGTTGCTTCGGTGGAGCAATTTAGCGGGAAAGGCGCGCCATAAGAATGTTGTTTAATCAAGTGGCCCAATATGATATTTTGAGTGGTGTTTTTAAGGGGGATATTTAGTTATGCGATGGATACAGGTGGTTGGTTTGTTTTTGGCAGTGCTCTCTGCCAGTGGTGAACGGGTGATTTATATAGCTGCTGAGGGCGCCGAAAGCGGGGATGGCAGCAAAAAACTTCCTTTTACAACCTTGGAACAGGCCCGCGACAGCATTCGCGCTGGACGCAGGAGTGGAGCTATTGCTGCCGGTGAGTCGGTCAAAGTTCTGATCGGCCCGGGTAATTATTATTTAAAGCAGAGTTTTATCCTGACAGCGGAGGACAGCGGAAGCGCGGGAGCACCTGTCACCTATCAGCCGGTTAAGCGGGACAGCGCGCATTTTTACGGCGGTGTTGCGCTGAGACCTGAGAGTTTCAAGCCAGTGGTTGATGGAACCGTGCTACAGCGGCTAGATCCAGCGGCCCGCGCCCGGGTTCTGGTTTGCGATGTCTCAGAGTACGCTCCTGCAGGTGGCTTTCCTCTCTTTGGTAAATCGTATAAAGGGGTACCCGCCGACCCGTTGCTCTATGTCAATGGCAAGCCTATGACAATCGCCCGCTGGCCGAATCTGGAGTCAGACACCGGGAGCTGGGCTAGCTTCACCAATGTGGTTGACACTGGTCACCCTGATCCTAAGGCATCTGATCCAGCCTTGCAGAAGGCGCGGCCCGGTGCTTTTGTCTTTGAGGAGTCTCGTCCTGCTTGCTGGGATATTGCGCAGGGGGTCTGGCTCTTCGGCTACTGGACGCATGACTGGAGTGACGAGGTGATCCGTATTGAGTCTTATGACCCAGCGAGCAAGGTGGTCGCTCTGGCGGCACCGCATGGTTATGGGATTATGAGCGGCACCTGGGGCAGGAAAGAGCGTCGGTTTTACGCGCTTAACCTATTGGAGGAGCTGGATGCGCCGGGCGAGTGGTATCTGGATCGCAGGCAGAGCCTACTCTACTTTTACCCGGAGGCGGAGTTTGAATCAGCAACTGTGATCCTCGCGACGCTAACCGAGCCCATGGTATCCTGTGAAGGCGCCAAGCACCTTGTTTTCAAAGAGCTGGACTTTCAATACGGCCATGCGCTGGGATTTCGGCTGAAGCAGGCTGAGGATGTGCATGTTAAAGGGTGCCGGGTGGCAAACTTTGCGGCTGGCGGAATTGCTTTGCATGGTTCGGGCAACTCAATCCAGTCGTGTGATATCTATCAGATTGGGCGTGCGGGAATCTCGGTGGATGGCGGTGACCGCCGCACGCTGACCAAAGCAAACAACCTGATCGAGAATAACCATGTGCACCACTACGGGCTTTTCCAGCGTACCTATGCCTCTGGAATCGGGGTGCAGGGGTGCGGGCAGATTGTGCGGCACAACTGCATTCATGACGCGCCGCATGTGGCTGTGCTCTATGGCGGCAATGAACATCTGTTTGAATTCAATGAGGTCTATCGCGTGGTGATGGAAACCGGCGATGCGGGTGCCTTTTATACAGGGCGCGACTGGACCACCCAGGGTAATATCCTGCGCCACAACTACGTCCATGATCTGGGCGGGGGTGACGCTGACCACGTGAATACCATGGGCTTTTATTTTGATGACTGTGACTGCGGCGATGTGGTGGAAGGCAATGTCTTCTTCCGGGCTGGGCGGGCGATTATGATTGGCGGCGGGCGTGATAACCCCATTATCAATAACCTTGTGGTCGAGTGCCCGATCGCTCTGCACATTGACGCACGCGGCATGAGCTGGAAAAACTGGAATCAGCCTGATGGTAATTGGTGGCTTGAAGGCAAAGCGGAAAAGCTTAATTACAAACAGCCACCCTGGAGCGAGCGCTATCCGCGGCTGGCACGCATCATGGAGGACAGCCCGCAGGAACCGCTTTATAATCCGATTCTAAATAATGTTTTTGTGGACTGCCTAAAGGAGAGTTGCAGCTTTGACGGCAACGTGATGAAACTCCTGCATAAATTTGAGATTGATAATAATTTGATTGTCTTTACTGTCAGCACCAACCAAATTCCATTAAAGGCTGGTATTCACGGCTTTAAAACATTGAACGGCAGCGCCGAGGATCCGATTGATCTTGGTTTTAAAAACATGGCAGCGGGTGATTTTAATCTGCGGTGGCGGGCGCGTCTGTTGAAAGAGGCCCCGGGTTTCAAGCCAATTCCATTTGACAAAATTGGTCTTTACAAGGACAAATATAGAAGGAAGCTTTATTGAATATGGGCAAGCAATTATTTAAATCAATGGTCTGTTTACTCTTAGTTTGCGTGGCTGCCGGCGCGCAAACACCCTCCACCCCGCGCGCCCCGTATGTCGGGGCAGTTATCGTGGATGCCTACTCAGGCAGCGTGATCTTTGAAGACAACCCTGATAGGTTGGGCTCGCCTGCCAGCACCTTGAAATTAATGACTCTGCTGGTGATCCAGGAGCGGATCTCAGCAGGCAAGATCCAGCTCAGTGATATGGTCGCAGTCTCCAAGAAGGCGTATGCAACCGGCGGTTCGCAGGTCTATCTTGATCCGCGCGAGAGTTTTTCGGTTGAGGAGATGCTCTATGCACTCATGATCCAATCGGCTAATGACGCAGCGGTCGCGTTAGCTGAGCACGTGGCTGGCTCGACAGAGGAGTTTGTGAAGCTGATGAACGCGAAGGCCGAGGAGTTGGGCATGACAAGTACGCGTTTTGCCACCGTGAACGGATTGCCGCCCTCCCCCGGCGAGAGTCCGGATGTCACCACCGCGCGCGACCTCGCCACTCTGGCTTGTGAGCTGTGCCGCCATGAGGCGGTTTTTAAATACACATCCGCGGATTATCGGCAGTTGCGCGCTGGCACTGACCGGCCTTTTGACATGCGCACGCACAATCCGTTCCTGAAAAAAAAGGTGGAGGGGTGTGACGGGTTTAAGACCGGCTTTACCAACTCCGCCGGCTGGTCGATTGTGGTGACCTGTCAACGCAAAGAGCGGCGGCTCAACATCGTGGTCTTAGGCAGCGAGGCGCGGCTGCTGCGCGATGCCGAGGCTGAGAAGCTGCTGGCCAAAGGGTTTGCAATGATTGAGGATCCCGAGCGTCAGGATGATGGGGTTGTGCGGAAGGTCGGCGGCTACACACCACCGCCGCCACCGCCCTTGCGCTTGAAGTGATGCAAGCATCTTGCTTCCACTTGCTTAGGCGACTTGAAAAAACAATTAATTGTTCTTTCCAAAAAGTTGTCTGTTTGTGAAATCGTCCACCAGCATCGTCGCCGCTATCTTAAGCCAAAGGCGCTGCCGACCCCGGTAGGTGCGGTTTCCAATCAGACATGTCCGATTGGAAATCGGAGCTACGTTGCTCCCGCTGAATGAAAATGTTTTCTGCAAGCAAGATGCTTGCACTACTTCATTATCACTTTTACTGTAATGTCACAAAAACCCGCTATTGAGAAGTGACCTTCGTTTAACGCTGGACTTTGGTGCCGTGACAATATATGCTTAATGGATTGTCGGGATTGTTTAAACCCCGTAAATTGGTATGTTATCGTGTTGCAAAGGAGTGGTAAGATGAAAAAATTGCAGTTTACACTTATTGCGGTAGCCTCGCTGGCCTGTGCTTTAAACATCTCGGCTGCGACTCTCTATTGGGATGGAACCGACACTTCGGGCAATGCTGATGGCGGGTCTGGTATCTGGAATTCCAGTGCGCTTAACTGGAAAGATGCCGCAACCGGGGGTAGCGCAACTCTGTGGTCTCCGGCCTCAGAGGCGGTTTTCGGCGGTGCAGCGGGCATTGTCACGCTCGGCAATTCCATACTGGCAGATAAGATTTTCTTTAACGTTCCAGGCTATGAGATCGCCACAGCTGGATATGGGCTGACCCTGAGTGTGCTGGCCGGTACAGAGGGCTTCACCAAGTCCGGCGCGGGCACACTGACCGTTACCGGCCAGGGAAGCTACCCCGGGAACATAACCGTGAGCGGTGGCATGCTTAAACTGGGCGCGAGCTGGAGTGTGCTGGGTGATGCCAACGCTGCCGTGGGAAAACTGACTGTGACCTCGGGCGCGACTTTTGATGTCGCGGGTTACTACGACACAAACTATGGTCTCACTCTGGAAGGCGGCGGAACAGCGGGACAGGGCGCATATATCAACACCGGTGCAGATACCGGTAGCGGGCGCATACAGTTTCCCAACATCGCTCTCACGGCGGACACGACGATCGGAGGTACGGGCAATTTTTACATGATTGCACCTGGTTATGCTGCCAACACTCTGACTTTGAACGGACACACTTTAACCAAGGTTGGCATGAACACTTTTCATCTGGTCAATACCACCGTGACCGCAGGCAAGGTGCATATTGTCGAAGGCGGGTTCGGAGCAATCAATGCCGGCTCCAGTGCCAACAGAGTAGCGGTTACGTTGTCTGATATTGCGGGGGCTTCTTTGGTGCTGAATAATAGATGGATGCATATCGGCTCGCTTGCGGGTGGCGGTTCGACAGGCGGGGGCATCTCGCTCGGCTCCGGTGATTTATATGTGGGTGCGCTCAATACCTCTACGGTTTACGCTGGCGCCATTAGCGGCACAGGACGTTTTTTCAAAAGAGGAAGCGGCACGTTGACGCTTGGGGGAGCTAGCACTCACACAGGCGAGACTGTTCTCGAGTCCGGGCAATTGAATATCATCGGATCGCTGGCCTCTGCGATCACTGTCAGAGGCGGCAGAGTTGCGGGAACAGGCAGCACAACCGGGTTGGTGACTATGAACGGCGGCGACATTGTGCTTGCCGGCGGCACGACAACACAAGGTTTGACTGCTAATGGCATGATTGTCAGCCAACCGACCACGGTGATGTTCGACGCGGCGCCGGTCAGCGGCACTGTCTATGATGTTTTTACCTATGGCAATGGCGCGGTGAGCAATCTCGTTGACCTGACGCTCCCTTACCGCGGTAATCTGACGAACGACACCGCGAATAACAAATTAACCTTTACCGCAACTGTGGACGGCCACGGCACGCGAACGTGGAATACCACCTCAGGTATCTGGGACCTAGGAGCGACCGCAAACTGGCTGGAGGGCGACCATCTGTTCTACGCTGGCGATAACGTAATCTTCGGCGATATTGACTCTGATGCCGAGATTACCCTGAACAACACCCTTTATCCTGGTTCGATGACGGTCAGTAACGCAGCCAACCGCTATGTCTTTCAAGGTGGGGCGATTGCTGGAGTGACGGATTTAATCAAGTCCGGCGCGGGCACACTCGTCCTCTCCAACGCGAACTCCTTTGTCGGCACAACGCGGGTCAATCAAGGTATTCTCAAGATCGGCCACAAGAACGCACTCGGGCCCCGCAGGACAGACCCTCCTGTCAGCCAGGTGCTGGTCAGCTCGGGCGGAACAGTTGATTTCAACGGGGTAATTGATGCTGTTAATGGATATACAATTGCCGGATCGGGTGTGAACAACATGGGTGCGCTGTCCAACACCGGCAGCGTTATCAGCAACAACAATGCTCAGTGTTCGAACATCCGGCTTGCTTCTGATGCCTCGATCAGCGGCAAGAGTGACTGGGCACTGCTCACCTGGGGCCATGGACCAACCGCACTGGACCTTGACGGACACACGCTGACCAAGAGCGGCACGAACACCATCTACCTGTGCAATACCACGATTTCGACAGGGACGATTCACGTTGTCGCCGGTGCTGTCGGTCAAACTGCATCCAGCATCGTGAATGGTTCTCAGACGAAGTTCATTCTCGACGACTCCCCCGGCGTTGCGTTAAAGTTGGCCGGGGCTGGTCTTACGGCAGGCGCGCTGGAGGGCGGCGGTGCTGCAGGCGGCTCGGTGTCGCTTGGGTGGGGCAACTTGACGGTTGGTGCTCTGAACACACCCAGTTCCTTTGCCGGCGCCATCAGCGGCTGGGGTTCGCTGATCAAAACCGGCACGAACACATGGATAATTTCCGGCAAGAACTTTGATTTCACCGGCCCGGTGGTTGTGAACGGCGGTATCCTCAAGCTGGGTGCGCCGGGCGCGAGCCAGCCCGGAGAGGCTGTGCTGGGCCAGGCTTACAATGGGTTGGGCAAGGTCATTGTGAATGCCGGTGCGACGCTTGACCTAGCTGGTTTTGAAAACACGGATTACGGTTTCACCCTTGCAGGGGTCGGAACCAAGGGGCAGGGCGCGCTGATCAACACTGGCGGGCATATGAGGTTCAGCCAGATCCAGACTCCCTTTATCGGGCTTTCGGCGGATGCGATGATCGGCGGAACAGGTGACTTTAACATGATCGCGCGCAGTTACACAGCAAACGCCTTAACCTTGAACGGCTTTACGCTGACTAAAGCTGGCCCGAATACCTTCAGTTTGGTTAATACCACGGTGACCACAGGGAGCATACACATCGCCGAAGGCGCGCTCGCACTGTATAGCACGGCATCTGATGCCAGTGCTGCCGCCATTACGCTCTCCGATACACCCGGTGCCGCGCTGGCGCTGAATAACCAGAACCTCTCTGTCGGCTCGCTCGCGGGCGGCGGCGGCGCGGGCGGTCAGGTATCACTCGGCAGCGGCACGCTGACAGTTGGCGCCCTGAATGCCGATGCTGTCTATACCGGCAAGATCAGCGGCTCAGGCGGGTTGGTCAAGAGCGGCGGCGGCAGGCAGACCCTCGCGGGCGCGAATGCTTATAGCGGGAGCACTGTGGTTTCAGGGGGCACCCTGTTGCTTAACGGATCGCACACGGGCGGCAGCGGATATCGCGTCAACGCTGGTGCTGTTTTAGGCGGTGCGGGTGAGGTGAACGTTGCTGTCGGCACGGTGGAGGTGCAGGCCGGGGCCGCGCTGGCGCCCGGTGCGGCGGATCAAGCGGGCGGCACGCTGACGCTCAGCACCTTGACCATGGCCGCTGCCGCAACTCTGGCCATTGATCACCCGGCTGACAAGGTTTTTGTAACAGGGGCACTCGCGCTGGACAATACCTCTGTGGCTGTTTTGGATTTCGGGATGCTCAACTCCAACGTC
This sequence comes from Kiritimatiellia bacterium, assembly GCA_028686345.1. Taxonomy (GTDB): domain Bacteria; phylum Verrucomicrobiota; class Kiritimatiellia; order RFP12; family UBA1067; genus M55B167. The sequence continues at coordinate 3,052 of JAQUCE010000143.1, read as the reverse complement.
TCCTATCCAATTCTGACATGCAGCGGCAACATCACCGGCACCTTCAACAAAGATGTTGGTGACCCGCAGTGGATTGTCAGCCGGCGAGGTAACACCTTCTGGCTTGTGCGTAATTCGGGTGCCATTATCCTTCTTCGTTAATATCGGATGAAAGCTGGATAAACCCGGTGTTTAAATCATCACGCCTTCCACATTCTATGGTTTATGGAATGAAGCGGCCCTCTAACCTCATTTTCTGCCGATGCAATAGAGGAACTTATCGCCGCGCAGCAGGATTTTGTCCTGAACCAGCACCGGGGTGGCGACGAACTGGTCATCCAGCTGCGTCTCGCTCAGTAGCTCCAATCCGCTCGGTGTGATCTGGCAGACGTAGAGGGAGCCTTTCTCGCGGCAGAAGTAGAGTTTATCTTCAAACAGGATCGGCGAGCTGTAAAACATGCCCTTGCCCTGCGGTAGATCACTCTTCCAGATCTCACGTCCAGTCAGGACATCCAGAGACCAGACCTTGCCTTTGTAATTGACAATGTATGCTTGGCCATCGCGACCCGTTGGAGTGGCTCCATCTGTGCCGACACCCTGCTTCTCCCAGAGCCGGTGGGTTGCTGTGACATCCCCGCTGCCGCCGAGTTTGACACCCGCCACCCACTGATCTCTGCCGTAGGGTACCACCGCAATGTTGTTATAGATGAAGGGCGATGAGATCACGCGCCACGCTTTTTTGTTCTCCGGGTTGAAGCCGCCGCACTGCCAGATCATTTTACCGGTTGCGGCATCGTGGCCTGTGAGGTGGTCGGCACCCCAGACCAACAGCATGGTGCGCGCCCCTTCCTGATAGACAATGGGTGTGGTGTAGCTCTGGTCAGACTCCTCGGCGCAGGTGAAGTTACGCTCGACCTTCCAGGCCTCTTGGCCGGTGGCCTGGTCAAAGGCCGCAATGTAGGAGGATTCTGATTGCATGACAGCGACCACCACATTGCCATTGGCCAGCACCGGGCTGGTGCCAAGATCCCACCAGAGGGTGTTTTTACCATAGCGCTCCTGAAGGTTGGTGCTCCAGAGAACCTGGCCCTCGAAGTCCAGCGCGGCCAGGGTGCCGCTTTTGAAGTAAACAAAGATTCGTTTGCCATCGCTGGTAGCTGAGGGGCAGCTGCCGCTGGCGCTGCGGTGCTTGCCCGGCACCTGTGGGCCGAGTTTCGTCACCCAGAGCTGCTGTCCGCTCCAGTCAAAGCAGATGGCGCCGTCCAAGCCTTCGCTGCCCTCGCCCACCCCGGAGGTAATCACAATACGCTCTCCCCAGACCATGGGCGTGGAGCCGCCTTTGCCCGGCAGCGCTGCTTTCCAGAGCAGATCGCTCTCAGCTGAGAATTTCGCGGGGTATTTGCCGCTGGTAACAACTCCGTTGTAGTCAGGGCCGCGCCATTGCGGCCAGTTCTGGGCATGTGTGGTCAGAGCAAGCAGGGTGATTGCAATCAATATTGAAACTCTATCTCTCATGTTGTGGCTCCTAATGCGGGCATTGCCCGTGAATTTAATCGGTCGCTGGTCGCATCCGCTGTCATGGGTTTTGTCTGTGGGTTCACTGGTACACGTATAAGAGCAGAGCCGCAGCCGCTGCCGCGATGGCGACGCAGAGCAGGGTGATCTTGATCCAGCTGTAAGGGCGTTCACCCTGTATCTGTCCGGTGTTGGCGTTAACCAGAAAACGGTATGTTTTGCCCTTGTACCGGTAAGCGCTGATCCAAACAGGCAGAAGAATATGCTTAAAGGTGATCTCCTTGTAGCCGGTGCTGGTGTTTTGGATCCGCTGCTCATCCCCGCCGATCGCCTGGCGGATGGTTTGCCTGATAACTGGTTCCATCTGGGCCTTGGCATCCGCGAAGCCGTCTTCCAGGCCAATTGAATAGCTTTCAACCTTAAAGCCGCTGAGAAACTCCGGTTGATAAGCGCACAGTTGGTGCAGATCCCAGGGCCCGAGGTTGGCTGCCAGGGTTTCGGGCAGCCCGCGGCTGGCGCGCACAAGTATGTCATCGAAAAGGTTCTTGACGTTTCCCGCTGCATGGCTCCAGCGCGTTCGGCGCTCCCGCCGGGTGCGGGTCTGCTCTTTGCCGTCAACCATGACCTTGTAGCTCTGAGTCACATAATAGTAATCGCCGCGTTCACCCCTGTACCGGGTGCGGGTTTCGGCATCATAGGTCCAGAAGGGGCAGTAGACACCATCAAGTTTGTCTGGCCTGACATCGCGGTGAAAAGCCCGCGGCGCGAACCAGCGGGAGGCGATCCATTTTTTAAAGAGTGCCTTTGCTTCGTCAAGCGGGGTTTTGAAGGGCAGTAAAGAGCGGGGCTGGAAGCGTTTTTCGCTGACATGCTGAGCTACCAGAGGGGAGCCGCAGAAGGGGCAGCTTCCAGCAGTAACATTGGGTTGCAGGTCGTTCCGGGCGCCGCAGCCGTCGCAGGTAACAGTCAGATGCTCTTCTAGTCCTGCCTCCTCGGCGGCATGTTGGAGGTGTTCTTCAAAGTCGAGCTCGCTGACCTCATCCTCGGAAGCGGTGATCGCACAGTTATGGGCGCAGTAGGGGCAGGCGAGGTGTTGCGTGCCGGGGGTGTAACTGAGGGTTCCACCGCAGCCTTCGCACTTGAATGTGGTCGCATTACCCTCTTGCCTGGGGGTGGGCTCCACAGTTTCTGCTCGCCGTAAGTCCATGTCCATGGTGAGGATAATACCATTTCAGTTGGGGTGCGTCTACTCCCTCTTCAACTTATAAAAACGGGAGCCGGGCGGCGGGTTGTTGTCAGTGAATGAGGCACTGCCATTGCTGTCCAGCGTGATGGTGCCAATGGGCTGCCAGGTGCCGAAGGTCAGGGTAGGTTTTGTCATTACGCTGTAGCTGCCGCCGGGAATGCCCGTGAATTGCAGCACAACGCTGCCCGCAGGGGTTGTCAGGGCTGTGATGGAGAGTGCCGCGCCCTCGGATACTGGATCAATTACAATGGTCAGGGTGTTGGTTGCCGCGCCGTAGAAGGGCGGGTTTATGCTGCCAACCACCGAGTAGCT
>JAQUCE010000038.1:24403-41947 GCA_028686345.1 Kiritimatiellia bacterium | reverse complement strand
TGTTCGCTTCTGGTCGGTGGCTAACCTTTGCCAGGCGGGATTGGTTACCCGCTGGATGTCTACTTTCTCTTTCATTGTATTTACGATTTTACAAATCCCCAGAAACTGGGCTTATCCTGTCGCGACGCGGAGCGGCTACTACACGTGCGACAGCTCTTGCAAACATCTAAAAACTTTTTGGCGTAAAAGCATATAAATATTACGCATCTACATATATTGGTCTTTCATAAAAGATGCTATGATTTAACTGTTTTGAGAGAAGGTTTGTCTGATTCAGGCAGTACTGTGTTTACACAATAGGAGAGAGTTATGAAAATGAATGCTGGTTTGTTTTAGCCGTCCTGCTGGGAACAGTAGAGGTGAGTGTTGCTAATCTGATTCGACCGCAGGGTGCGATTGCAGGGTCATGGGTTAACTCCACTGGGGCTGAACCCACTAAATCGCAGCGAGCTCCCATACGCATGATTGATGGCAGCGGAGTTATTTTTGTCGGCGCTCCGGGCGAGGAGGGTGACTACACAAAGTACCGGTATCTTCCCTCTTTAGATGAATACGGCATAAATACGGCCTGGACTGGAATGAAACCTACAGGCGGAACAATTAATGACATATGGGCCATAGTTGATCTGGGGCAAATCCACACCATCGATACAATCAGCCTCTTCAGTTATAATCCCAAGCAGGGCGGGGTCAATACTGATCGGGCGACTAAGGCCTTGGATATATGGGTGCGCGAGGATGGAGGTTTTTCAAACAGCAATCTGGATGGGGCGGCTTTTAACACAAATGGCTGGACCCTGCTGACTGTTTCAGGCGACATGATCCTTGATCGATACCCTGGCGGGACAACACAGAGCGTGGCCGGGGTGCTCTCTTCGTTGGAGAGTGTTAAAGGCCGCTATGTAGCCTTGGATATTAATAGCAACTATGGACATAGTAGCTTCTCGCTGATAGGTGAGGTACAGGTCTTTGGCAGCGTGTATGTGCCGGATTCAGATCTATTAAAAGTTTCAAGAATATATGCGAATTACGAAGTTAGTGCCACTCGCCGTGCGAAGCGCCTTGTTGATGGCAGCGGTCTGATCTACAATGGAGTGTCGGGCCAGGAGGGTGATTATAAAAAGTACTTTTATGGACCTGCAGTCGGTCCAGGTGCTGAGTATGGTGAGTATTTTAACTGGTCTGGGCTAGTAACGCACCCGACAACGATTGATGACATGTGGGTTATAGCAGATCTTGGAGCTGTATGTGATGTTAATGCGCTCAGTATTTTTAACTTTAACCCATCTCAGAATATTGCGATTGATCGCTCTGTAAAAAAACTGGATATCTGGATCAGAGAGGATGCTGATCTGAATAATACTGAAAAAAACGGCTTGGCGTTTAATACGAATGGGTGGACACTGGTGACGATTGATGCCGAGATGACTCTCAAACAGAATCCGGGCGGAACAACTCAGACCGTGCATAACGTGCTGGCCATGCAGGGAAATAAAGCCCGCATGGTTGCGCTGGATATCAACAGTAACTACGGCCCCTGGAATATTGCAGGGCTAGGAGAGATTCAGCTTTTCGGTAAATTGGAACTCACTAATACGGTGAATGTCATTCCCAGCACTGTTATCGCCTACTCTGAGTTTGCGGATGGACGTGAAGCGGTTAACACCATCAATGGCAGCGGTCTTGACTTTACTGGAGCAATCGGTGAAGAGGGCGATTACTCAAAGTATCACTACCTGCCGGATAACGAAGGGGCTTTTGCTTTTAACAGCGACTGGAGCGGACGTACTGCAACTAACCAAGCTGGCGATGATGTATATGGCTTGATTGATGATATGTGGCTGATATATGATCTGGGTCAGGAACGTGACATCCGTGCGGTCAGTATCTTTAATTTTAATCCGGCACAACCCAATCATACCCGCTCAGTCAAATCGCTGAACATATGGGTGCGTAGCGATGCTGGTTTTTCCAATACCAACTTGGATAAAACCGCTTTTGATGCAACTGGCTGGACTCTTATGACGGCTGCTGCGGCGATGAACCTGGCTAAAAACCCCGGCGGCACAACCCAGACAGTTCATAATGTGATGGCGTTTGGTGATGTGACAGGTCGTTATGTGGCTCTTGATATTAATGAAAATTATGGAGACCCTATAATTGTCGCCTTGGGAGAGGTTCAGTTCTTCTGCGACCCACTGCCACCGATACCGCAGGGAACTGTTATCCTGGTGCGATAATCATCACTGCGTTAGCAACACCGCTTTGCGTCGCATAGAAAAGATGGAAGTTCTCTAGTTTGCGCTTTTTGCGCCTTTTTGTGGCTATTCCTTTTTTCCTTTGCTTCGCTATGTTTAGCCGCAAAAAAACGCAAAAGTCGCAAAATCATTCGCAAATATGATATGATACTAAGATCACGACTAAGTTTGCGATAAAGATTCTTTTTAACTTCGTCGATAGCTTTGTCGATAGCAGTTTTACTCGACTAAGTTTGCGACTGGCCTCATGTCGCGCCGTATTGAAAAGAAGGCGAAAGCCTTGGCGGAGACTGATGGGGCGATATTGCAATCATTTACATTAAAAAAAGGATATTTTATGCACGTTTTAAAATCTTTGCTGATGAGTTTTATGCTTTTGTCTGCTGATTCACTCTATGCCGTCACTCTTATGATTGAGACAGAATCATTTAAAGAGAAGGGGGGCTGGGTGGTTGACCAGCAGTTTATGGATCAGATGGGATCATCTTTTCTGTTGGCCCACGGTCTGGGGCACCCTGTGGCGGATGCTGTGCAGGTGGTTGATATTCCGGAGTCGGCTACCTATCGTGTTCTGGCCCGTACCCGTAATTGGAATGCGCAGTGGAATAAAGATGTGGCAGCTGGACGTTTTCAGATCCTTGTGAATGGCAAAGTTTGCGGGGGAGAGCTGGGTAACCAGCAATCAGAGTGGGGTTGGCAGGAGGCCGGCTCTGTTGCCCTGAAAAAAGGAGCGGTAGCCTTAGCGCTTCATGACCTGACCGGCTTTGATGGTCGTTGCGATGCCATTATTCTGACAAGCGACGCCGCTTTTAAGCCTGCCAATGAACTCAAGGAACTTGAGGCTTTTCGTTATAAGATGGGGGCTTTAAAAGCACCGGTTGGAGAAAAGAAGTTTGATCTGGTTATCTCTGGCGGCGGAGTTGCCGGAGTTTGCGCGGCGATCTCGGCCGCCCGTCTGGGACTGAAGGTGGCTCTGATTCAGGATCGCCCTGTCTGGGGTGGTAATAACAGCTCTGAGGTGCGTGTGCATCTGGGGGGACGTGTGAATATCGATCCCTATGCTAGGCTGGGTGACGTTGTTAATGAAATTGGTCCAGCCAAAGGTGGCAATGCTATGCCGGCTGCGCAGTATGAGGATGAGCGTAAACATGCTGCAGTAGATGCCGAGAAAAACATTGTCCAGTTTCTCAATACCCGCGCCGTGCGTGTTGAGATGAATGGTTCCAGGATTAAAGCTGTGATTGGTCGCCATATTGAAAGCGGGGTTGAAACTCGTTTTAGCGCGCCTGTGTTTGCCGACTGCACTGGTGATGGATCTGTGGGTTTGGCCGCTGGTGCTGAATATCGTTATGGACGTGAGGGGCGCGATGAGTTCAATGAGCCAACAGCGCCTGAAGGTGGTGATAGTATGACCATGGGCGCATCAGTGCAATGGTACTCTGTTGAGAAAAAGGAGCGGGTCGATTTCCCTGATATTAAGTGGGGTCTTGACTTTAATGATGATAACTGTGAGAAGGTCAAGATGGGGGAGTGGACCTGGGAGACAGGTATGAATCGACATCAGATCAACGAATTTGAACGAATACGCGATTATGGCAGGTTGGTTGTTATGTCGAACTGGTCGTTTTTGAAAAACCGTTCCAAAGATAAAGCGAGTTACGCTAAAGACAAACTGGATTGGGTCGCCTATGTGGCTGGTAAGCGCGAGTCATGCCGTCTGGTGGGAGACCTGCTATTGACCGAGAATGATATTATTCAGGAGAAAATCTATCCGGATGGCACTGCCTGCACCACATGGACGATTGATCTGCATTACCCTGACCCTAAGAACACAGAGAGTTTTCCGGGCAATGAATTTAAGTCGATCTGCAAACATATCCTCATCTACCCATACCCGATCCCATATCGCTGCTACTACTCCAAAAACATAGATAATTTGTTTATGGCTGGGCGTAATATCAGTGTGACGCACGTTGCACTGGGCACCACGCGCTTGATGCGTACAACCGGAATGATGGGTGAGGTTGTGGGAATGGCCGCGACTCTTTGCCTTAAAAACAATTGTGAGCCGCGGGCAATTTACACCAGCCATCTGGATGAGCTGAAGGAGCTGATGCGCAAAGGTGTCGGCCTTGGAACCAAACAACCGCCTCAAACTTATAACGAAGGGGCCTCTAAAAAGCGAACATCTCCAATTGAGCTGTAGGCGCGGAGATTAGCGGGCAAAAAAAACTATGAGAACTCCGTGTCTCAGTGAGAGATAAAAACCGTGAGAAAAAAAGAATGATATGAATTACTATCTTATTATTACAGGTGTTCTGTGTGTCTCGTGCTTTTCAGTTTTCGGAGTGGAGAGGCAGAAATTAAATCGACAAGTTGTTGCAGCAGAGTCTGCCTCCATACTGCCACCGGGCAACTGGAAACTTACATTCAGCGAGGAGTTCAATGGCTCCAACAAAGGCCTGGATGAGCACTGGAGTTTTGAGAATTGGCCGAGTGGACATATCCTATGCAGTCGCTGGCGTGAAAATGTTGATGTGCAAGATGGGATTGTTAAACTTCAGGCACGCAAAGAGGAGCGGGCTGGACAGAGCTGGACAGCCGCCAGTATGTGGAGCAAGCGCAAGTTCAAGTATGGCTACTTTGAGTGTCGCTACAGATATGCAGCAGCAACCGGGACAAATAACTCCTTCTGGCTGATGACCCATGGCATGCCGAAGGATGCTGAGGGAAAGTTTGAAATTGATATCAATGAGGGACATTACCCCAATAAGATCAATATGACTGTTCACAACTGGTCGGGCAAGCACTGGGCCAGGAGTAAGAGCCTAACAAAGGAGGGGCTTGATCTGGCAGAGGAGTTTCATGTTTATGGTTTGGAGTGGAACAAAGAGGAGCTTATCTGGTATTTTGATGGAGAAGAGATACGGCGCGAGCAGAATGAAATCTGTCACAAAGAGGTTCCTGTGTTGCTTAGCCTCGCAATTATTAAATGGGCTGGGCCGGTGACAGATGCCATAGACAACACCTCTATGGATGTCGATTACGTCAGAGTCTATGAGCAGTGAACTCATCACTCTTCTTATTCCTGCGGTAGCTGTGGCAAGCGCAGCCACTGTAATAATCTATGGCGCAACCCTGGCAGCAAGCTTTGTCCCGCTTGACAAGGTGTGAGATAAGGCGCGAAGACAGGAAGTCGTCCGCTATGCGGGCGACTGCGAACAACAGGCGAGCCATCAGGTTGCGCACTTTAGTCAGCCGCATAGCGACTGACCTCCTTGCTCCGCAGCTGGCAGGCGCACGCCAGCCAGCCGATGCCGCTTTACGAGCGGCACATGTCGCTGGTAGAGCGACTACTGCACTAGAATTAGATGATTTCACAAATAGACAACTTTTGAAAAGAACAATTAAGCGACTAAACCCCTGCATCCCTATGGAATGCCAATGAATTACAGGTGTTAAATGATTACTATAAAACTGACCCAACCGCGGCTTTATCTTCTTTGCGTTTTGATCGGCAGCGCTACTCTCTCTGTCGGGGCTCAGGCCGCGCCTCTTCCTGCCACCCGGGACGAAATTCTCCCGGATCTGGTTAGCAGCGCGGACAGCACCTATAGAGCCGTCAACACTTCTGACAAGACATATGGGGTGCGCGCGCTTTTCACCTCCATGCTGGCCTACGCTGAAGCCAATACCAACCTAAACCGGATTGTCGAATTATTCAACGCCGCCGAAGCAATGCAGGAACGCAGGGCGGAGCACTCCAAGTACGGCAATTTTTATTGGTACTCCACCGAGACCGAGGTGCATGATGCCAACGCAGTTGACTTCTGTATGCAGCACGCCATGTTGCTGTGGCGCTTTCACCGCGAAAAACTTGACCCTGAGATCAGAAAACGTTTTCTGGAAATGATTACCCTGGGGGTGCACGCGCTGAAAGCGCACCTGCCCCGCTCCACCTACACTAACATTGCCCTGCTGAATGCCTCCGACTTGATCCTGCTGGGGGAGGTGCTGCATGATCAGGTTGCAGTTGATGAAGGCACCCGGCGTTTGAATAATTTTATCAAAACAGTGTGGGAACAGGGGGTCAGCGAGTATGTCAGTTCCACCTACTACGGAATTGATCTGGAGGCCGTATCTCTGCTGCATGAGCTCTCTCAGAGCGAGAGCACCCGGCAGAGCGCGGGCATAATTCTGGAGCTTTTCTGGCACGACATTGCCCTGAACTGGAGCAGCCAGGCCGAGATCCTTGCCGGCACCGGCAGCCGCACCTATGACTATCTCTACAACCGCGGTGAGCTGGATCAGATGCTAACTGCCGCTGGATGGCTCAAACGCCCGCAGGGAGCTGATCGGAAAATTTTTAAGTATCGGATTTTCACCCCGCTTTACAGCGGGTGGAGCCCTCCCGCATCACTCTATCAGCTCTCCACAACCCGCTTCCCGCGCTCTGTCCAACAGATCTACGGCGATGAAAACGACTCAGCCCGCACGCACTATCTCTATCAAGATATAACCCTCAGCACCAGCGGCTCCTCGCGTGGCGAACGTATGAACATTCCCCTCTCGGTTGATCTGCCGCAGACCAGGTCGCAGCTGAAACCGCGGCTCTACTTCATTGCTGACGGCCGTAACGACCCCTATGGAAAAAAGCGGATCACAGCCGGCAACCACTCCAAGGCGCTGCACCTCGATCCCTGGTGGGCTGCCGCCCAGCACAAGGCGGATGCGCTGGGGGTTGTGCTCTATCCGGAAAAAACCTTGGCTGAGGTCACCGACGGCTTACAATCACACCTTGTTTTCAGGAAAACGCTGGATGCTCTTTATGTTGATCATCGCAAGCTGGATATCAGCCGGTTGCCATCCAGCCCCTGTGTTATTGCGCTTGGTCAGCCTATATTTCTGAGAGAGGGTAACACAGCGATCGGCATGCGAATCCCATGGGCGCAAGGTCAGGGCCGCGTTCCAGTGTTGATCTCGATTGTGGATGACGGCAACCCATACGGAGCACTGCGCCTGACAATTTCGCATCCTGTTCAGAGCCTTGAAAAAAGCGGCGGTGTTGAAAGCGCGGGTGCCGCGTTCCAACTTAGGATCGGATCAGAGATCTCCACTGATCAACAATTTGCGGACTTTAGAGAGCAGTTTGCTGCCTCGCCTGCGCAGGCGGTTCAAAAAGAGGGGCAACTCTCCCTTAAATGCGATGATGTGGAGCAGAAACTCTCAATATCAGCAATAAACCTTCTCGCGCCTGTGAGTGCTTTTGTTAGACCGCTGCCCACAGCAGCTGTTCTGGCTTTGGACGGCGACGATATCGGGCGCGCAATCCTGGAAAGAAGTCCGGTGGTTCAGGAGTATGTTAAAAATAAAACCACGCCAGTGACAATCGCCATCAAGGCCGACAGTGCCACCACTTGGTCGGTGCTTAAAGGCGCCTACACTGTTCCAATTGAAAAAGCCACTGACAAAGAAACGGCATACCTGTGGTCGCCTGAGCCGGAGGGTGCCCGTCTGAGCAACGCGGGCAAGATCAGTTGGCAGATCAAGGTTGCCAAGGCGGGAAAATATGCCATTGAAGCGCATATCCTGGCACCAACACCGGAGGATGACTCTTTTTTTATCAGCGTAGCTGACGCTGCGGGCAACCCTGTAATCAATGAGTTTGCCTGGTCGACCGGAGTGGGCCCAGCGTGGCGCTGGTCGCGTGTGATAGACCGCGAGCCCACACCCGGCACCCAGCTCTTTGACCTACCCGCCGGTGATCTCCGACTCACCTTCCGCACCCGCGAGGCTGGGATCAAATTGAGCCAGCTCCGGCTTGTTCCGCAATAGCTCTTTGAAGCGCGCAACACCAAATCGCCTGGCAAACTCACTAAAGGTTTCAGCATCGCTGTTGCGATGCTCCAGATAGATGTTGAGAATCGCTTTTATCGCTGACGCGACCAAATTCGCGGATGCGTTACAGAGCGGCACTGCCGGGCAGCCTGCGCCCATCAGGGAACCCCCCACAAAGATAGTATAACCATCTTCCAGCCCGGCCGCTGTTTTTTTACGCATTCCCCGCAATCCAAGGTCCGCAATCGCCTGGTGGCCGCATGAGTTGTGACATCCATTGATGTGCACGAGCAGATACCCGATGGACTTCCACCAGAGCACATCTTTAGTCAGTTCATCCATCAGCTCCCGATAGGTCACGGTTGTGTCGGTCACAGCCAGGTTGCATACAGTGGCGCCAACACAGGCCACCATATCGGGTATGTGTTCAAAGCCCTCCAGCTGATAGCCAGATTTCCGCAGCTCGGCGACCAGCTGCTCCCGGGAGGCATCGGGCACATTGCGAAAAATAAGGTTCTGCCGCGCGGTGAGGGTCATTGTCCCGTCGCCGTATTGCTCGGCCAGCTGCGCAAAGCGCGCGGCATCGTCGCTGGTGAACTCACCGCGCTTCAGCATGACCCGGATCACGTTTAAGCCGGAAACCTTCTGCGTTAGAGTGCTCTGCCCCTGGAGGTAGCTCCGTGCGATAGCGACGCCATGCTCGCCAACGACAATCCTCTCCAGGCCGGAGACCTCCCGCTCCCTGAGAACTTTCATCACCTCAGCCGCATACCCATCTGGCCCCAGATCATGCACTAAAAACTTCAACCGCGCGCGGTTTCTGCGCTGGCGATTGCCCAGGCGGTTGAACACCTCACAGGAGGCCTTGGCAACTTCCACCACCAGGTCGCCGGGCACCCTCTCGAAGATCGCTTTAGCTGTAAACGCCTTGGCGCCTAACCCGCCGCCCGCGTGAAACTTCCAGAAAACCGCCCCATCTTCCTGATAGGGATACCACCCCTGGCAGTTCATCAGGGTCAGGGCGCAGGCACGACCGCAGCCAGCCACGCTGATCTTGTGTTTGCGCGGCAGATTGCGCGAATAATTCAGCATCTCAGGGTCATCCGCAATCGCGTTGAGCATGGCCGTGGTGTCAGTCACCTCATGTTCACAGAGACCCGCCAAAGGGCAGGTCACCACATTACGTGTCACATCGCCGCAGGCATTCTTGCTTAAGATTCCGACTGCCGCCATGCCCTCCATAATTTTATAGAGATCCTCTTTGCGCACCCAGTGGAATTGCAGGCACTGTCGCGTTGTCACGCAAAGCTGATCATTGGCATACTCCTGCGCCAGAACGCCGGCTGTTCGTAGTTGCGCTGATTCTAAAAGACCGCCCGGTATTCTGAGACGAAGCATAAAAAAACCTTTCTGGAGTTGCTGGTAAACCCCTGACCATTTGTACATCACCAGCTCGCCGGGCGCAATATCCTCCAACGGACGCTCGGCAATGGCTTTAAAATCAAAATCAAACCCATAGTTCAATTTATCCTTTTCAGCCTGTGTTAGCTCTTCTTTATCCGACATAATATCCTTTCGGCCTTGAATTCGTGTTTTTTGGCGCGTTTTCTCATCTCTCTCAGAGGCACAGAGTTCTCAGAATCTTTTCAGAGTTTCCCAAACGTGCAGCGTTTGTTACTAAAGCAGCGGGCTCTCAACCATCTAACTCTCCAGAAGGGCGAGGAGCGTTCGCCCATTATGTAAACTCAAGTTTCTTGCGAAAAAAGCTGCTTTAGATGCAATACTCGGGAATGATACTGTTTTCTGATAGGATTTGCATTATTTCCTCAACAGCATTTTCAAGACTCTGCTCCTGGAGGTGCACATCAGCCTCAAAATCTTTGAAGAACGATTCGCCGACTGTAACGACAAACAGCTCATTCGGATAGCAGAGCCGTTTGAGCTTCTCGATATCGTAGTCGCCTACTCCATCGTCGATGGTGATGAATATCTGGCCGCTGTCGGTGATGATGCGCGCCAGTTCTCCGAGTCGCCGCACATGTTCATCGCGGGTGGCGAAATCTTGAGGGATGTCGTAGTCCAATCCACTCTGGACGTTGCCGGCTCCCAGATAGTAGGCCTGCAGGTTGCTGTCAAAGAGCCGCTTCTCCAGTTTCTTGGCCACCTCACGCTTGCGGGTGCCGGCGGCGCCGGTCAGCAGTACGGTTTTGCCCCGGTGATGGTTGCGCCTGGCGCGGTCGAGCGGTGTCACCATGCCGGTGTCCCACAGAAATTCGCGTTTCTCGACCTGGCTTTCAAGTCGGCGTTCCTCACTCTCAGCAAAGCCTGTGGCATGGTCATCAAACAGCGCCTCCACAATCATGCCTGCGGCGGCTGTCTTGTTTGTGACCGGGTCGATCAGAACAAAGCTGCCGGTTTCGCGGTTTTTTGAGTAGGGGTCAAAAAACAGGGGCCGCGTGGTTGATATGTTCACGTTCCCGATTTCATTGAGCCGCAGAGCGCCTGTTTTACCCTTCTGGAGGGTGTTGACATCCACCTGATATTTCAGTGTGTCAATCCGCGCCCTGGTGGTTCGGCCGGCGTGGCGGATCAGGAATGTATCTGCCGGTTTCAGCTCTTTTTCATCCATCCAAACCACATAGGCCTCAAAGCTGTTGGCCACTGCCGGCACATTGGAGGCATGCACCAGCATCTCGCCGCTGGAGATATCAATCTCATCTTCCAATACCAGCGTCACGGCCTGGGGCGCGAAGGCCTCGGCCAGATCGCCATCAGCGGTCACAATGCGTGCGACCCGGCTCGTTCGTCTGGAGGGAAGCGCCATCATTGCGTCGCCCTGTTTCACCACACCCGAGACAATTGTACCGGAGAACCCTCGGAAGTCGAGGTTGGGGCGGTTGACCCACTGCACGGGAAACCGAAAGTCACGAAAATTGCGTGCGTTCGTTACATTCACGCTCTCCAGCGTCTCCAGCAGGGTCAGCCCCTGATACCATCCGGTTTGATCGGAGCGATCGACCACATTATCGCCCTTGAGAGCGGAAACCGGGATAAAGTATTTATGCTGCAGATCAAGCTGCTCGGTGAATTGATTGAACTCCTGCATGATATCAAGAAAGTTCTGCTCATTGTAATCAACCAGATCCATCTTGTTAACAGCCACAATCACATGTTTGATGCCGAGCAGAGAGATGATAAAGGCGTGCCGCCGGGTCTGAGTGATCACCCCTTTGCGCGCGTCAATCAGGATAATCGCCAGATCCGCGGTGGATGCGCCGGTGGCCATGTTGCGGGTGTACTGCTCATGACCAGGCGTGTCCGCGATGATGAACTTGCGGTTCGGAGTCGAGAAGTAGCGGTAAGCCACATCAATGGTGATGCCCTGTTCACGCTCTGCTTTTAAGCCGTCGAGCAGCAGGGAGTAATCGATCTGCTTGACATCTTTGTTGCCGCTCTTCTTGCTCTCCTCTTTGAGTTTCGCAAGCTGATCTTCATAGATCATTTTACTGTCATATAACAGCCGCCCAATCAAAGTGGACTTGCCGTCATCAACCGATCCTGATGTCAGAAACCGCAGGAGGCCCTTGTTTTCATGCTGATTTAAAAAATTGTCAATATCCATTCTGTTGCTCCTGTCTCAAAAGTATCCCTCGCGTTTTTTCTGCTCCATGGAAGAGTCGCCGTCGTGGTCGATCACCCTGGTGGAGCGTTCGCTCTCTCTGGTTTCCATCATCTCCGCTACAATTTTCTCAATCGTGTCAGCCTCACTTTCAACAGCCCCGGTCAGGGGGTAGCAGCCGAGTGTGCGGAACCGCACCATCCGGTTTTGGGGCGTTTCGCCCTCGTTAAGGCGCATCCGATCGTCATCCACCATGATCCACTGTCCATCACGCTGCACCACCGGGCGCTCTTTGGCGAAGTAGAGCGGCACAATCGGAATGCCCTCGAGCCGGATGTACTGCCAGACATCCAGCTCGGTCCAGTTGGAGATCGGGAAGCAGCGCACGCTCTCCCCTGGATTGATCTTGCCGTTGTAGTGGCCCCAGAGCTCAGGACGCTGGTTCTTGGGATCCCACTGGTGGTGTTGATCCCTGAACGAATAGATGCGCTCTTTGGCCCGGCTCTTCTCCTCATCACGCCGGGCGCCTCCGAAGGCGCAGTCGTAACGTCCAATGTTCAGGGCTTGCAGCAGGGCCTGGGTTTTCATGATATCCGTGTATTTGCGTGAGCCGTAATCAAAGGGGTTAACCTTGGCTTCAAATCCCTCCTTATTATAATGCACCAGCAACTCAAGATTCTGCTCAGCGCAGAATGCGTCCCTGAACTCGATCATCTCCCTGAATTTCCAGGTGGAGTTGATATGCAGCAGATTAAAGGGCACCCGCCCTGGGTAGAACGCCTTTTGGGCCAGCCGCACCATGACCGAAGAGTCCTTGCCGATCGAGTACAGCATCACCGGGTTCTCAAACTGACTCACAGCATCCCGCAGGATGTGAATACTCTCAGCCTCTAGCTGCCGTAACTGACTTAAATTGTATTGCGTCATCTTTGCACCTCTTTGTTTCTTGTCTATAACTTCATCTTGTTCCTTGTCCAGCTGGGCTGCGCCTCAGGTTGACGATAGCAACGGCAACGATGTTGGCGGACGAGCTCCCGCGTGATCCCAATCGTCGGTCAATATCGTCGCACATCATCGTCAACCATTGCCGCTCATCAGGCATCACCCCGCAAGCGGAACTATGCCCGACAAGTAGAGCGGCTACTACACCGAAGGGCAGGGCTTGCACGCCCGCGTGCATTTCAAAGTGCAGCGCATGTGTAGTAGTCGCTCTATGAGCGACACCGAACAACAACGCTTGCAAATGGCTTGCACTCCGCCCTGCAAAGCACTGTGGCCGCGAGCCAGCTGTTTTCATCAGGAGTTCACCCCGGTCGATGAAGCCCGCACTCTTTATGCTCCGGTATCTCCCACCACCAGCGGCCTGCCCGGATATCTTCGCCCAGTTTAATTGCCCGTGTGCAGGTTACACAGCCAATACTGGGATACCCTTGGTCATGCAGCTTGTTATAAGGAACATCATGCTCTTGAATGTAATCCCATACATTCTGCTCGCTCCAGTTGGCCAGCGGCGAAACTTTATAGATACCATTATGCGCGGCATCTATGGCCACGATCGAGATAGCCTCTCTGGTTGTCGATTGTTCGCGCCGCAAACCGGTGATCCAGGCGCCGACTCCCTGCAACGCCCGTTGCAGCGGTTCTATCTTGAGCATGTTGCAGCATGCTCTCCGGCTCTCAATCGAGTTATAAATCGAATCAGGGCCGTTTTCATCCAAGCTCCCTTTCACATTGTGTTGCCGGGGTTGGTAAACCTTATAACGAAAATTGTAGCGCCGCTGTGTCTCCTCCAGCAGTTGCATAGTTTCAGGGTAGAGTCGTCCTGTGTCAATCGTAAAGATCTCAACCTGCGGGTCAATCTGCCGCAGCATGTGAGTTAGCACTTGGTCTTCAGCGCCGAGGCTGGATGCCAGTACAACCTTACCATGGTAGAGGCTGATGAACCTGGAGATCACCTCGTAGGCTGACAAATTTTCATACTCGTTTATTTGTATCTCTGTTGGGATTGTTAGCTCCTCCTCGGTGGCTGCGCCTGTTTTAAATCTCATACTCCGGCAGAAGTTCGCCCTGCCCCAGCGGTATCTTGACCCAAACCCGCTCGTGCAGGTAGTAGAGTGCAAATTTAATAAAAAAATCAAAGGCGCCGATCGAAAACGCGGATTTCATGGAGCCTGTTACCAAATAGGTTATGAGGGTCGTCGTAATGCTGGCCGTCACGCGCCAACTGACGGCCTTCACCAGGCTTCGTGTGTGTGATTCTTGCAACTTCGATTTCTCCCTTTAAAAGCGCACATAGTATCACTCTGTGATATGTGCGTCAAGCCGGTAATTGAAACTGTTTTGAAGATTTTTAGATGCGAAATTATTCCTCCGGCGCACACCTTGCAGCTTGCGCAGCACTGTAGCCGCGGGCCGTGACCGCGGGGTGGTGGTTTTACGGCTAATTGTCCGGCCGCGCAGTTTGCCCTGAATGTGGGTTGACCTGAGTTAGCACACCGTGATACTATAAGGTCAATTAAGGGGTACAACCAATGGAAAAAGAGAGTAACAAAAAAAATAAATGCTGGGAAGCTTCTGAGAGCGTCAAGCAGATCCGAAAACACGCCCGCCTGACGCAATCGGCGGTGGCGCAGGCGTTGGGTGTCTCGATCCGCGCTATCCAAAGTTATGAGCAGGGGTGGCGTGAGGTGCCCACACATATCATGGTTCAGTTGCTGGTTCTGGCAGCTGCCCACCACACAGGGGCGAGCGAGCGCGCCGCCTGCTGGGATGTGACCCGCTGTCCTCCCGAACGTCAGGCCCTCTGCCCCTGCCGCCGCACAGATGGAAGACTCTGCTGGCTGGTCTCCGGACGGCTTTGTGCCGCACCCTCCACCAGCGGACCCAAAGATGTCCAACGGTGCATGGAGTGTTCGGTTATCAAGCAGATCCTAAACTAAAGCACGCTTCCGGCTTCAGGCTTCGCAATAGCTACGCCCGGACAAGCCGAGCTTCGCTTTTACGCGGTGACAGGGAAGCGTGAACAACAAACGGCTGCTACGTAAGGTTTGTTGTCCAGCCTTTCTTGTCGCGCCGTAGCCTTGGCGAAGGAGGAAGGCTGCTCCAAAGCGGTTAATTTATGAGCCGCTTGATTTGGGAAAGTTGCGGGTCGGAGGGTGCTCCATCCTAATCAGTTATGAGCCCGCTGCTCCAGTAAAAAAGGCTTGAAAAAAGGCGCGGGAAGCCTGATAATATCCCCATTAATAAAAAAGCCTGTTTAAAAAGGTATTTCGTTGAATGCCGGGCTGATAAAAAAATTCAGAAAAAGGAGATTGTATGAAAAAGAGCAACACAAGTTTTTTTCCGGTAATAGTGGCGGTTTTGGCAATCGGACTATTATCAGGCTGCGAGACAACCCGCGGCCATGAAGGCGCTATCATTGGTACCGGAGCTGGCGCGGCAGGCGGTGCCTTGATCGGCTCAGCGGCCGCTGGCAGCGGAAATCGCGGCACAGGCGCTTTGATCGGCGGTGTGATCGGCGGCGTGGCGGGCGGCGTGGCTGGCGATCAGCTGCACGATAAAAAGAAGAATGACTAAAATAATCCGGCGCAACATCAGTTGCGCAGCGTGCAGCGTAACAAATTGTCGCGCTGCGCGACAATTTGTCTTAAAAGTTGCGCCATTGTTTTACGCTCAGATGGTTTTTAAGGGATAAATGCACAAAAAACAACAAAAACTAACCGATTACTTGAATTCTCAGAGTTGGCACGGCTAATGCTTTATATAAGATGTCCTGAGAGAAAAGAACCAAGAGGATAAAGAGCCATGAAAAGATTTCATAACAACACAACACACATAACAAACACAACACACATAACAAACACAACACACAAATAAACATGTAGACCACTCCTGTTATACATGGCCGGGACCGCTTCTGCGGTCCCGGTTTTTTTGTTTTAAAAGTGGGTACAATCAGTTACGTACCCACTTTCTTGCGTTTCGTACTTTTCGTGGTTAAAAAAATACAGGAAAACAAACCAAGCTGTCAGCTTTCATTCAAGCCGGAATGCGGTTGGGAATCACTAAATTACTGAAAGCGAATAATCGTTCCATAATAGTAACTCTCTATCTTCATGGCATTCAGGTAATAAAAACCATCCGGGTTATCGTTGTCGGCAGACTTTTCGATAAAGAGCAGGACGCTGCCGTCTGCGGCAGGTTCAACGGAAAGGAGGATAACATTGGAGCTGTTGTTAGCCGCATTGAGCGAACCAGCAACCTGCGTTGCGCCCGTCAGTCGATAGGCAGTGCCCCGATTATCAGTTGCAGCCATCCGTGAGTTATAAAAGGTAAACCAATAGACACGTCCCGGTGTCATTCCGGTGAAGAGCACATCACAGTTAGGATTACCATTATTTCCGTAAGCACCCGTGTTACCTGCTGGCGCAAATTCGGCGGCGGCACTGGTCGGGGCTGCACTACCGAAGGTGCTGCCGTCTTGCATAGTGTTGGTAACACTCAAGGTGATTCCTGTTAAATTGCTCTTGGTGTTTTTGAGTTCCATGACTGTTGTTGAGACAAAGGAGGCATTATTCCAGGAGGCCGGCGCCTCCCCTCCGTGTGGATCAATGTATATAACGAGATTATTGTTTGGAACAGCAGGGCCGGGCGGATCAATCGGCGGCGGAGTGGATGTTGCAACGCCATCAGCCCACATGGTCAGGTCATGCCACTGGTTGGAGGTCATGGTTGTCCAGTTGGCAGCAACTGCCGCTGTATACGAAAGGTTTGTCGCATCCTGCGCATAGATCGTTTTATACAGAACCATTGCAGCAAGATGAGCGCCCAGATCACTTTGGTGATACTCATCTGAGGCGTAAAGCGAAGGGTCAAACCGGCTGGTTTCAAAGGCGCTGCCGACCCTGGCAATCCGCACACTGCTGGCACCTTCGGCAGCTGTGATCAACTCGGCGGCGCCGTTATAGTTAGTACGGATCTCCAGCTGCATGGCGGCCGGATCAGCAAATGAGCCAGGGTAAAAGCTATGTTTAGGAGAGCGGGCCCATGTTTCATAAAGAACCCCCTCCACTCCGGCACCCTTGCCGCTGGCATGATTTTTGACCAGCTGATAAAGAGTCACGGCATTGGTTTTGAAAACCATTGGATCACGCAGATGGGTGGCTTCGGTGCTATAGCCCTGCATAATCACATGATCCCAGGTGTCGCCTGCAGGCAGCAGACTTGAATCCACATTGTTCTGCGGATAGTCATTAACCCGCGTTATGTGATACGCCAGATCTGTGCCGCCAGCCAGGTCGGCAACTACCCGAGGCTGGTTATAGCCTGCCACAACCGCCAGGCTCTGCACCAAGCCAGGCACATAGGAGCCCTGCGAGAAGCTGTTGCCGAAGAAGAGCAGATTTTTGGATGAACCTGCGGGAGGTGGTTCAACCTCAGCAGGGATATACTCGATTTTCATGGCCGAAATGTAGAAGAATTTATAATCATTGTTATTGTTAGGACCGCTGACCATCGAAAAATCGACAACCCCGTTCACATCCGCATAAACATTGGGGATAATAACGACATTGCTATCATTATTAACGGCATCCAGAACCACCGAATTTGTCGCCGCGCCTGCGAGTGTATATACAGCATCACGCGTGTCACTCGCCCCCATGCGGGAGGCATACATAGTAAAGGTGTAGGAGACGTTGGTGTTGAGTCCGGCAAAACGCACTACCCCAAGAGGGGCTATGAGACTCCCGGCAAAGAGGAGATCACAGCCATAGACACTGTCGCCACCAGCGGGCGCAAACTGGGCCGCGGCACCCATGGGAGCGAGGG
>JAQUCE010000038.1:0-24303 GCA_028686345.1 Kiritimatiellia bacterium | reverse complement strand
TTGAGTCCGGCAAAACGCACTACCCCAAGAGGGGCTATGAGACTCCCGGCAAAGAGGAGATCACAGCCATAGACACTGTCGCCACCAGCGGGCGCAAACTGGGCCGCGGCACCCATGGGAGCGAGGGAACCATCAAGATTGTGATCCGCAAGCTTGGTGATAACCTCCGCTGATATGCCCGAGGCGAGCTCATTGGCGGTGGTCAGCGCAAGGGTTGCATTAGCGGTCTTAAAGCTAAGGCCATTCCAGCCAGCGCCTATATATCCGGCGCTGGAGGTCGGATCAATATAAATCACCTCAGAGTCAGATTAAACCACAGCCGGTGTATACTCAACTTTCAAGGCGTTCAGATAAAAGTAGTTGTTATCAGCGTTATTGTTCGGGCCGGGTTTTAGCGTTAGTACAATTTTTCCGCTTGCATCTGGATAGAGAGGCGAAGAGATGGCAACATTCGTGAAGTTATCCGCGGCATCCAGGTAGTTGGTAACCAACGAGGCTCCCTTCAGGATATATGCGCTCTCTCTGACCTACCCGGTGCCATCATTGTTACGGGAGGCGAAGTAGGTGAAGGTATAGGCAATATTTGTTTCCAGTCCTGAGAAAACCATATCCGCCTGCGGACAGGGGGATGGGTACCCCAGGCGGGGACACTTCCAAAAGCGCCGTTGCTGCCTGATGGCAGAAACTCCAGGGCATCACCGGCGTAGGAGCCGCTACTCACAGTCCAGGTGCCAGTTGTCATCCGGTTGCTGACGGAAAGTGTGATGCCGGAGGCAGTGTTTTCAGAGGTATTCAAAGGCGAGCTGGTGCCAGCCGCAGTGATATTCACATTGTTCCAACCCGCTCCACCATTGGCGCCAAAACAATCAATGTATATTTTTTCCTGGGAAAAAGCACTGAGAAAAACAGCCATGCCTGAAAGCATCAAAATACCCAATTTCACCTTACGCATATAATTTTTCCTGAATTTTTAATGTTGATAACACACAAGCACTTATAATATCAACATTACTGCCCGCCACGCAACCGCAAAAACTTCGCAAAAATGGTTTAAAGTGTTTTCATGTGTTTTTAACTTTGTCGCAAACCTTGTCGCCCCTTCTCACTCACCTATTTACGATAAACTCCCAGCGTCAATGTTTCTGTGCTGACTGTTAGTCCATCCTTGCTCTCCACACTAACCTTAAACCGCAGCAGATCATCTGACGCTGCCATCGGCAGGCTGAATTCAAAGGGATAGGTGTTATCATCTGTAACCTTCCAACCCCCGTCAGAGCCTAGCCTATGCAGTGTGACCTTTGCTGTCTGATCCGGCCCCGCGTCGGACCAGACCAAGGCATCCCATGAAGCATGACCGACAGCTATAGCAACTGCCTTGACTTTTATATCCCCCAGCTCCACATTCACTTCAGAGGGGAGAGCGGTCGCAGCGCTTGGCTCTGCAACGCGGTGCGTGGCAACTTCAATCTTTGCCCCTGCAACCTCTACCACCAACAACTCGCGCGGTTTAAAATCAAGTTTCACTGCCCCGTTGATCAACTCAACCTGCTGCGCGCTGCCAGCCCCGCGCACTGTAACAGAGGTAACATCTTTGAAATCAACCCCAAGCAGATCCGCCGAGAGAGTCAGCTCAGCGCGCTGCGCTTGCTTATCCTGATTGCACAGGATTGCAAAGAACTTGCGCTGATTGCAGGCCGTCAGGGTGTTGATCTGGGGGTTATTGAGCGACACCGCACTACGGTTGAACCACAGCCGGCAACCCTGCTCAGCATATATCTCTCCCGGGAGATGTCCATAAACCCGGCCATCAAAGAAGGCGTACCCGTTCTCACGCAGCCAGGGAAATTTGATCTTGCCATCCGATAACATCTCAACCTCAGAGACAAGGTAGTCGATGCACCAGGAGAGGTGCGGCACAATATGATGGTAGTAGATGACCGATTGATCGGGTCCCACATAGGGATAGCGCGGATCATGAACCATATCCATGTGACCGGCAACATAGTAGCCAGGATAGTTTGCCCAGCGCCCGACAGTGGCATTACGCGCATAGGTTTCAAAGGCCTTATCTCCAGTATAGCGCGCAAGTCGCAAAAACTCCGGCGCCCAGACCGCCTGATAGATCAAGCGATTACCTTTGCTTCCAAGGGTGCTGGGCTGCTCAAAACCGAGACCAACACAGGAGACCATCCATGCAGGAGTTTTGTGCTCCTTTAACGCGCCAGCCTGCAACGGAAAGCCAAGCCGCGATTGCTCTGGCCCGCGACCAAGAAGTTGGCCACTCCAGGGATCACCATCATAGCTGCCGTCCGGAAAGATCGTTGTATCGCCCTCAGGGAAGAGCGGCTGGGTCCACAACCCGACCATCAGCTGACGCGCACCGCTAACCGCACCATCAAGATAGCGTTGCTCGTCAGTCAGCTCATACATCATCAGCAGGCCCTCCCAATCCGGCACAAAAGATATCAGCCAGAACGGGGTATGCCCAATTGGATGGGTGGGTGGTTTTACAACTGACCTCTCAAGATACTCATCCGCCAGCCGCATGGCCTCTTTCAGATCATCGGGGTTTTGGGTCATACGATAGCGCACCGCCCATTCATTAAAGATATTGGCATGGCTGTAACCGGCTGTGTGGCTGACTTTTTTGTCAGCGGGCAGCGCTATCTTTTCAAACGCCGGCGTGTATCCCCCGCACAGAGCTGCCAGCGCAGTATAGGTAGCGCTGCCAAAGGTCTTCACCGGCCCTCCCATGGGGCCGCAATAGTAGCGGCCAACATCACTGGGTGTCGGCGTAAAATGAAAGCCGTCCCGTGAAAGAATATATTCAAGGGTCGGCAGCACGCGGCGCTGATAAAGCTCTTGATCCCCTGTCAGTTTGTAGAGCGAAAGCATGGTGGCCGGTGTTGAGTGGGTCACAGTATTGCGCGACTCAACCTGATACCACCCTTTCGGATCTTGCCACCAGCCGCCAAATTCATCGTCCTTGCACAGATCAATCATGTTATACACAGCATCGCTCAGCGACACATTGACATTGCGCCGGTAATCACGTAATCCGAATACCTCGTCAGCGGCTGTACGGTAGGCGGCATACCACTCACCAGGCTGAACAAGAACATTGAATGTGAATGTCAGCTCTTGTCCTGCGCCAAGCGCAGCGCGCTCAGTGGTCGGAATGGGCCCATAGATCGAAGGCTGAACCCATCCCTGTTCATCGCTGATGCATAGCCCCATGTTTGGCTTTCTGTTGTCCGGCCATGCAAAGGGGATCTCGGATGGGTCGCCGATAACGCCCCAGGCTACGGCCCGCTCCGCTGTGCCAACCTGGGCCAGAGCCAAAGGTGTCGGCATACGGGGATCAAGAACCATGTAAGCCCTGTCAGGAAAACGCTTGCGCTGAAAAGCCAGCGGCAGCTGCAGCTCCTGCACATCTTCCAGCGGGCGGCGGAAGAACATGTGGTAGCCGAGCGTATACGAACCCGCCTCAGAGGGGGTGAAGGTCAGCTTAACATTAGCGGCCCGACCACCTGCTGCCAGGCGCCATTCGGCGGTTAGTCTGCCTGCCGGGAGCGGAGCAAATTCAAGCAGCACAACATCGTTTTCCAGCTTGGCGCTGATCGGCTGAAAACGCAGAAAATCACCGGCGCGCCATATCTCAGGAGGATTCAGCGAGCGCGCCGTAGTGATTGTTGCGTCACCCACCTTCACATCGACTAGTGGCGACCTCGGCACTGCCCAAAGAGGAAATATGCCGCTATATCTGATGCTGGTAACCTTGCTTTTGACAACCGCGTAAATTTCATCCGCCGCGTTAACTTCCGCCTTCAGCCACTGCGCCCCTTGACGGTACTCCACCTGCGGGATAATAGTGTTCATATCACCATGCTTGGCCAGCAGAAACTGGTAACGGACAAACTCGTTCTCAAGCGTGGCAACCGGCGCATCAGCAGCAGCCACAACTGGACGCGCCGCCAACGGGTCATTTGCCGCACTATCTCCGCTGGCCAGCACCTTGACAGGTACAACCCGAGGGAGGCCGCGGCTGCCGAATTTTCCTTCAGGTTTCAAATCAGGATCAGTTGTTAGTAGAACCGCATCAACGCGGCCATAGGCCTTCGAGACATCGTGGATGGCTAGCAGAACTTCTCCAGATGGCAGATCAAATGCACCGCCTGGCTCCCAGTTGAATCCATCTTTGGCTGATCTGCCGAAGATTTCTTTGGATTGCTCTCCGTTGACCGACATCGTGAAGGTGCGGGTGCCCGGTCGGTCACCGGCAAAATCCTGCGCCCTGACCCACAGATGATATACCCCGGCTCTGGGAATTTTGACAGCCGTGGCCGCAGGCAAAACAGCGCCCCTCTCGCCAGCAAACAGGTACTCTTTGCCAGAAGAAAGTTCCTTGTTTTCAAGCGTGAGCCAACTTCCCTTGAATTGGAAATCTTCAGCCTCAACACCAATGGTCACAGGCTTGTCAGCTGCCAGCAAAAACGAGCAGGAAGCTATACAGCAAAACATCAAAAGGCTTTTATTCAACATCTCTCTCCAGTTTTTTCTTTTCCATGCTCTATGCCGTTCGTGCACCGCACGAATCTAGTCGCTTAGGCGACTAGAAAAAACAGCCTCATTCCACATCCCACTTTCCACATTCTACATTGGAGGCGTAGCCTCCACTCCGCGCCAGCGCGGATTTAGGCGCTTAGCCCGCACTGCCACCCCAATCCCGCTTGCAATCAAATACAAAACAGCGGCAAAAGTTATCAGAATCCTAAACTCGGCCTTGTTCACAAAAGCGAGCACACTCATCATAACTGCTATCAGAGTTAGCGTAACAGCAACCATCACTGCCGGGAGCGTGGAAGATTTAACCGGCGGCAGCTCCTGAAACTCCCGGCTGACTTTCACCACTCTCTCCCACCCTGGATGCTGCTCTTTCGCAAAAAGTTCGAGAGCGCAGAGAACAATAAACGGTGTCACAACGCCAACAGTAAGGTCAGCTATGCGCGCATGGGCGCCTACCCACTCAGTCAAAGGATACAGCCACTCAACCCCGACCAGCAAGCCGCCTTCACAAAAGCCAAACTTAACAATAAAAGCGGCCACAAAACCAATGGATGTTGTCACCCAGACTGCTCCCAACCCAAGCTTGCGGGAGAAGAGTCCCCAGATGGTCGGGAGAATCAGCGGGCCTGTCATCAGCGTTGTAATGTCGATGATATAACGGGTGTAGCCATAACGGGGAATAAGCAGCGCGCCGCCCATCACGGTTAGGCCAAGTATAACTGTGAAAACGCGCCCGGCAAAGACCAGTTGCCGATCATTTGCGCCCCTGTTTATCAGGCGTTTATAAAACTCGGTGGTAAATGCCCCTGCAAAAACATTCAGCTGCGTGGTGGCCATGCTGGCTGTTGCCGACGCCATGGCGGCAACCATAAGCCCCATCATCCCGGCAGGCAATACCAGCTTGCAGGCCAGCACGTATGCCTGTTCAAAATCTGCATGCGGATTAATTACACGGAAAACCAGAGGCGGCAGCATCCAGAACAGAGGACTGATCAGATACATCACACCAAAAATATAGGCGGCCTTGCGGGCATCCTTGACGGTCGGCACGCAGGTGTAACGCTGGACAAAGGCCCACTCACCGCCAATCTTAAAGAAGTGAATCAGCACCCAGCCAACCAGGAACCACCATGTGAAGTCATGGGCAACCGGCGAGGTAAAGCCCTCCGGCACCTTGGCCATAAAGGCCCGCCATCCGCCGGCCTTCATTAAAATAAGCGGAACCACAAACACAACCGATACCATCAGAATCACAAACTGCAGCACATCGGTCATCAACACAGCCCATAACCCTCCGGCAAAAGTGATCAGGATAACCATCATGCAGATTGTGATCGAAGTGAAAGAGACAGAGAGATAGCCTGTGGCGGAATCAATGAGCAGATGTCCAGCGGGCAGCGGAACCAAGGCGCAGATAATTTTTGAAAGCGCGTAAACCGCACCGCCGATTGCCAGAATACCGATCGTCCCCTGCGTCCATGTATAGAGTTGAACAATGGAGGGGCCGTAACGCAGTTGCAGGAACTCGGCTGCCGAGTTAACGCCCAGCTTACGCCAGCGCCCGGCCAGAAACCAGCCGGCCAGCAGTGCGGCAATGCCATAACACATATTAATTGCCACAGCCACAAAGCCGTATCGATAGGCGATCCCGCCCCAGACCACAAATGTGCCTGCTGAAAACATGGTCATAAAGCCTGAGAGCCCCGAGACCCACCACGGCGACTGACCACCCGCGGCAAACATATCCTTCGAGCTCTTCATCTTCCCAGTAAAGAGCATGCCTGCGCCCACAATGCCGATCACATACAGAGCAATCACAACAAAATCCATTGACACCAGACCAACACCTGCATGCATATCCACCGTCGCCGGGGAGAGATCCTGTGCAGAGAGGGAAACGGTGAACAGGCTGGAAGCAATAGATAAAAATCGTTTCATGTTCTCTAAAAAACCATAACTCTGAAAATCGCAGCCCGAGCCCCATGCGTCTCAAGGACCCGCACTGTCAGGGCGCTCGTCAAGAGGTGCTCTGTAAACTTTGCTACATGTCGTGTACTGTGATTGTCTCTACAGGAGTATACCACTTTTCCCCCCGCATCGATCAAATCAAAATTCTTCACGCAGAACGGCATCTCACGCTCAGGGTGTCCCATCTGCACACTCTCCATGGCGTGGTCAAAATCCGTATCAAAAAAGAGTATAACCGAGGTGATTTGAACCGGGCGCTCCCACCTCAGTGTTAACTGCGGCTCAGGATCATCGAGTGTCGCTACCCAGCAGTTAGGGCGATTGACCGGACGCTGAAATCCGCCACGCACCTCGTCGGCGCTGAATAGATCGATGGGCTTGGCGATTTTCATCGCAAAGTTCCGGCCGCCGGGCCGGCGCTGCGGAAGCCAGAACTCAAATCTCTCAACTCCGATTCCAGGTGGTGGCTCCTGCGTCGCGGAGCGTGAGACAGCTGTGTTCGCGCAATAAGAGAGCGACAGAACACCGCTGATCCGCTCTGCGGAGGTTAGCACCCGCACCCCGTCAGCACGCATGAGCGCAACAAAGATATATTGATCAAAATCAATCTTGCTCGCAAAGCTGATCTTTACAGGGCTTTTATCACCTGCTGAAATCGGGATGCTTTGACTCTCCAGAATAACATCCGGGGTGTAATTGCCGGCAATACTTGATACTCGCAGCTGAAACTCAACCTCGCAATCTCTCTCTGCGGACAGATAGAACGTCATCTCAGGCACAGCACCAGCACGGCAGGGAAGCAGCATGGCACGCGGACGGTCCAGATGCGAAAAACCGCCATCAGGATGCAGAACAGAGAGCTTCAGCTCACTTGAGGCCTCCGCCGTCGCGGACTGAGCCAGATCATCAGGATCATCCAACTCAAGGCCGGGGATGTATTGTCCACTGCGAAGCAGTCGCCTCTGAAGCTCCTGAACATATGGAAAACCGGCGATTGTCCGCGGCTCCACGTTGTGCTCAACACACAAAACAGCCGCCATGCCGACCGCCTGCGCGGAGTGAGCCGTGGTTGCCATCACACGCGTGGAGCCTAAGGCAACATGGGTGACGCTGATAATGCGACCTGCCAGAAACAGATTGGGGATGTCTCGACTATACATCGTGCGATAAGGGATCTGATAAACCCCTTTACTATGCCACTGCGTGCATCCATCCAGCTGACTGTAGACCCCGTCGGCTGGATGCAGATCAATCGCCCAACCACCAAAGGCCACAGCATCATCGAAGCAATGCTGCTCTATCACATCGCGTTGACTGAGCATGTAGTCGCCTTCAAAACGGCGGCTCTCGCGTTTACCCGGCACACTACCAACCCACTCAAGGGTCAGGTTTTCCGCCTCAGGAAATTTGCCGGAGTTCTTGATATAGTTCCACACCCCGTAAATAACCCTCTGCAATTCATGCTTAATCCGCTGTGTGTCGTGGACTGTATCAAGACGTCCGCCATACTCCAGCCACCACAGCTGGCAACCGCTGTCGTTGGCCTTTAAATTTCGGTAGCGGGGAATATCGGTAATATCCTTCAAGGCAAAGTCAGGTGGCACAAATTTAACAGGCTTGCCTGTGTCCCGTGAATAAAAAAACATGGAGTGTCCCAGCAGCCCGCCATACGCCTCAGTCGGGGCAAATGCCTCATCAAACTCACACGCTGACTCCGCACCAACACGAAAGGAGGCCCCGCTGAGCCAACCAAGGATACCATCACCCGAGGCATCACAAAAGAGCGGTGCTGTGATATCATAACGTATGTTGCTTTGTGAACAGAGTGCCGCGACGCGACCAATACGGTGATCATCCTTTTTTTCAACCTCATATACGGCCGTATCAAGCAGCAGGGTAATACCAGGCTCTGCTATAACCTTATCCAATAACAGTGCATCCACCAAATTGGCATTCCCCTCTGGGTTGCGATAGATGTTCTCGACCAGGATCTCGTCGATCACCCCTCCCTCACGAGCCCAACGATTGTTGTTACCCATATGAGAGGTGGCCCCCAGTGCCCACAGACGAACCTCACTGGAGGCATTGCCCCCCAGTACCGGACGATCCTGCACCAGAACCACCCTCAGTTTTTCCCGGGCTGCGGTGATAGCGGCACAGACACCTGCCAATCCGCCGCCAACAACAACCAGATCAGCCTCCAGCTGCTTTTGTTTCAACTCCCGCGATAATGCCACATCAAAAATCATTTTTTTATACTCCGTATAACTCCACGCATTGAATTATTAATCAACTATTCAATATAATAAGCGATGAGAGTAATATAATTGTTTTGCTGATACTTATCTATACGCGATCGCATTTTATTTATACGTTTTTGCGTCAATGGCAGTTGACTCCTACCCCCTGAAAAAGCGATAATGTAGCACTGGATGTAAAAATGAAAGCACCAAAGATAGCTATATTGGTTGACACCTCAACCGGCTGGGGACGACGCATTGTGCAGGGAATCCTGGATTACACCACAGAGCATGGTCCATGGGATGTCTGGATTGAACCCAAGGGACAGAACGAAGAGTTCAACATTCCGGACGACTCCGATATCAAAGGGGTAATTGCACGCGTATCCACACAAAAACTGGCAAATGAGATTAATGCATGTGGAATTCCAGCAGTCAATGTTTCAGGGCTGGTCTTGGAAGGAAGTGACTTCCCGCGTGTCACCATTGATTGGAATGCCGCAGCCAAACTGGCTGAAGAGCATTTCCGTAACCGGGCACTACGTAACTTCGCCTATGCGGGGCCGCTGCACCTCTCTTACGTCCATGAACATGAGCGGGCCTTTGAAAAAGCACTTGCCGAGTCAGGTACGCCCTGCCATCTATTGCAACCCGATAACAATCTCAGCCACCTTGAACAATGGCCCTCACGACACAAGCATCTGATCCCATGGCTCCAAAGCCTTCCAAAACCGATCGGCATCTACACATGGGGTTTCCAGATTGGGCGCGACATTATCGGTGCCTGCCGCGGAGCAAACATCTCGATTCCGCATGATGTGGCTGTTCTGGGAGGAGACGATGATGCCCTGCTGAGCAACGCCTGCCACCCAGCACTTTCAGGCATTGTCACACCAGCTCGACAGATCGGATACCACTCGACTAGGATTCTGCACTCCATGATCAAAGGGGAGCCTGCACCATCACAGCCATTGTTTATCAAACCCGAAGAGATCGAGGAACGCCTCTCAACAGAGATGCTGGCCATCGAAAACCCGCAAATGGTACAAGCACTCACCTACCTGCGCGACAATGCCTGCAAGCCGATTCAGGTTGAAGATATTTTAAAGCAGGTCCCTATGGCCCGCCGCTCGCTGGAACGAAATTTTGTGCAGTGTCTTGGGCGTAATCCAGCACAGGAGATACGTCGCCTCCGTATCAATCACGCGCGTAAACTGCTGGCTAAAACAAACCTGTCGATGCAGGAAATTGCTGAAGCCTGTGGCTATTCATCCTACAACTACCTCAGCCATATATTCAAAAAGGAGACTGGATTTCCCCCAGGCCACTACCGCAGCCACACCCGAGCTAACCGCTGACCCTGATTACGACCAGAGAGACGGCGGCTGGCTGCTTTAGTTGGTCAGCTGCCGCAGAATATTTTCAGCGAGAAATGCGCCCATGTAATCGTAGCCCTCGCCTTTGAAATGACAATTTTTGGGCAACTGAAATTCCTCCACCTTAGGCTGAATGTGGGCATGCAGGTCAACCACCGGAATACCCAACTCCTGCATCAGAGGCGTGGCCGCGCTGTTCAGCCGAGAACTCCGGGTTGGCAGCCCGGTCGGTAACAGCGCGCTGAACCTGCTCCTCAATTGCCTTGCCGCTGCTTGGCTCTTGAGCGTGTTTTTGCGCGTCGTCGGTTTTCCCGGCGGCCAGTAGAGAAGTTGTCAGAAAGAGGATCTGAACCGGGATGAGCGTGTAGGTGTATTTTTGCATTGGTTTATAGGCAAACTTTTGGTGTTAAAAGGCTTATTGGAGCGGCTTAAGCTCAAAGTGATGGACAACCGGCTTGCGCAGCGCGTTGATCTGTGCCTCAAAATCAGCGATCTGCTTGTCCAGCTCAGCCAGTTTAGGATCAGCGGGGTTCTTTAGCTGCACATTGCGCCAGCGGTTGAAGTAAACGTTGTTTTTCTCGAAAACCAGAGCCAACAGCTTGTCGGCTTGCGCGGCTGCCGGTGTGGCAAACTTAGCAAGATTAGCGCAAGCTTGGCCCTGGGTGGAGGTGAGCGTTGTGATATTTTGGCCGTCGATCAGCAGCTGGTACTCGCCGTCCGCCAAGCCTTTCACGCAGAGCGGGTAACGGTTAAGATCACAGGTGATTTTGGCCAGCTTGAGGGCGTTAATGGCCCGTTTATCAACTGGCATGGGCAGGGCGTGGTCAAGACGGTCGAAGGAGAGCGCTTTGTCCTGATAGGCAATATTAGAGATAGCGCAATTTTCGGCGGCCACTTTTTTGCGAAAATTATACCAGCGGGCAGAGAGATCAATGGCTGCCGCGGAGACCAGTGCCGGGGCATGGAGCTGCTTGAGGATTGTCCAGGCCATAATGGTGTGGCCGCAGGGTCCGGGGTGCACGGCATCGCCTTCACCAAAGGTTTTGGTTTGTCCCTCCTCGCGCTGGACGATTACATCCATGTAGGGATCGAATTGGTCAACATACTCTGCTCCCTCAGCAGCGGCGATCTCTTTCAGGCCGTCGGCGAATTGGCGCAGTGAGAGGTTACACTCATGCTCCTTGGGGTTTTTCTGCATATCTTCGATCGGCTGTGATGTGAGCAGGGCCACCCGTGCGCCACTCTTTTTGAGGGTGCGCACAAGCTCCTCCTGACTCCGTTTGTGGGCGCGAAAAATATCAGGGCGGAAGGCTTGGTAGCCATGGTCGTTCATGCCGAACTTGATGGTCACGGCTGTTGGTTGAAGCGGCAGTACATCGCGCTCGAGTCCTTTGTGCACCGCCTCAATAACCATCTTGTCCAGAATATCGCCGGTGGCTGCAAAGAGCGCCTTCTCATCGGTTGGAAAGCGCTGGCGCAGCCAGGCGGTGTCGCCGCCCCAGCCAGTGTTACGAAAGCTGAGGGTGTACTCGGGAAAGCGCGTCAAGGCATAGGCCTCAATATATGTGGTATAGAGCTTCTGCTCGGTGATACTGTCGCCCAGAAAAACAACGCGGTCGTTATCTCGGATAAAAAAATCTTTGCCCGTAGAGTTGTTTTTGAATGCGCAGCCACCGCATTTACCAGCAGCAGAGGCGGTCAGGGTCAGTGCTAGAATCAAAACAACAGTAGTTTTCAAATGTTTCATAAGAGTTCCTTCTCAAGGTTTATAATATATAACAGTTAATACCTTTGTTGCGTGAATGTCAAGCGGTTAGGCGATCCAATTTTGTTGAGCTTTATTGCGGCGTGTTTCGTAATGATCCACCGCATAGCGGCGGATATACTTTGCAACCATCCACCGCATAGCGGCGGATATACTTTGCAACCATCCGCCGCTATGCGGCGGACGCCCATTTTTCACCTCAAAGACAACGTAGCGCGTTCATTCCACTCCGACAAAGTTTGAGCCAAAGTCTACGCTGGCGGCGCACGGTCGTTCGCACGGCGGGGTCAAAGCCCGCAGCCTAACTCTTCGACCCACCAGGATGTGCGGCGATGTTGACCGACGATTGGGAGCATGCTGGGCTCATGCACCAGCATCGTCAACCGAAGGCGCTGCCGACCTCAGTAGCTCCGGACTCCAACCGTACAGCTCCGATTGGAAATCGGAGCTAGGTTGCTCCCGCGCTCACGGCCCATCTCTTTGACTCGCGTACTCACACACTCGCGCACTTCTTCACTCCGCGCCTCGCTGCAATCTCGTCAAATGATTTTTCCACTCATTGAGATTGCTTTTTAGAGACGCATAATTTATACTTTTGGTGATTTATGAGTATCCTTTTCAGATATGTGTTAAAAGAGTTCCTAACCCCATTGTGCTATTGCCTGGTAGGGTTTCTGGGAATCTACGTTATTTTTGAGCTATTTGAGTCGTTCGGCCGAATTGCTGAGAACAAACCTCCGTTTTTGAAGGTGGTTGAGTTTTTTGCCGGCTATGTCTCCCCTTATCTGCAGTGGATCATTCCCGCTGCCCTGCTTTTGGCCACCCTTTACACGCTCTGGAACTTCTGCCGCCACTCGGAGATCACGGCCATGCGCGCCAGCGGAATCGGGTTCAGTGTGATTGTGAGTCCGCTTTTTGTGACCGCCGCCTGTCTGATGGTCTTCGTGGGCTTGATCAATGAATTCTATGTCCCGCAAGCGGCTGAGAAAGCCAAGGCCTTCAGGGATGCGAAGTTTGCGCCAATCACCTCTGACATTAGAAACAACGTTCCCTTCTACAACCGCAGAGCAAACCGCATCTGGCGTATCCACACGATGGACATACAGCAGCCGCATCTGCTGGAGGGGGTGCTGATCTCGTTTGACCGCCCGGACGGCAGTAGCGCCTATGATGTCACCTGCCGGAGGGCGGAGTATCTGGATGGGATGTGGTGGTTCTTCTTCCCCCAATACCAGTACTTTGACGAGCTGAACAACCCCATTGAAAACCCCCGCCCAGAGCTGGCCAAGCTGGTGATCCGCGCCTTTCCTGAGCTGACAGAGACCCCTGAGGACTTTGTTTTAATGAATAAACCCTGGGAGTACTACAGCATCCACAACATGATCCGCCATCTCCGCGAAAATACCGCCCTGAATCCAAAAGAGATTGCCTCCAAAAGATATGACATCCACTCCAGGCTGGCGGTACCTTTCTCCTGCCTGATTATCACCCTCTTCGCCATCCCGGCCGGCGTAGCCACCAGCCGGCAGAGTGTTTTCAAAGGCGTGATCATTGCTATCTCAATGTTTATGAGTTTTTACGCTGCCAACATTGGGTGCATGATTCTCGCCAAAAACGCGCTGATGCCAGTGATCCTGGCAGCCTGGCTGCCCAATCTGGTCTTCCTTATCACCGGCCTGGTGCTCTTCCACCACCATCGCTGACACTCTGCTGGAATTGCCGGCTGGTGTCTCCTTTAAGGGGATCAAGGTGTTTGTCGAACGTTTGTCACATGCCGCTCGTAGAGCGGCTTCCAACCGTAGGCAATCGGAGCCACGTTTATCGCGGCCTTTGGCGCATTTGCGCCTGTCACACGACTTGCAAGCTTCATCAAAATTCAGGTGTGTAGGGTTGGCGACACTTTTCCGGCGTAATTCCACTTGCGGGACGACTTGTCGGGCGTAGCTTTAGCGAAGCCTGAAGACGGGTGAGCCAAACAACGACTATCCCTTCTTGGCGTGCCTTTGACAGGGCTACAGCTCATGGCCAACTTCTCGAAAAAAAGTTCGCGATCGCACTTGGGTACAATCTTGACGACAATGAATTGCTCGCTGGAGGTTTTCCAGATATAAAAAACCAAGCACTTGAAGTTAAAATTCAGGATTCTTCAACAATTGACTTGGGCAGGTACAGCCCTGCATTTGAAGAAGATGTAATAGGCTGTGATAGCTTTACTACTAAGAATATACGATATTTTATTGCTTTGACTAATTCCAGTTCAGGCTTAATCGAAGGTGCTGTTTTATGTCCTGGCAGCAAACTAGGATCGCACTTTTCGTATGTTCCTGAAAAAAGCTTTAAGTGCCAAAGAAGTATACCAATGTCATTTTTTGACGAGATTGAAGGGCAAGCCGTGTTTAACCCCTAATTAATGACAAGTTTGACACTTGGAAAATAGACCATATTATATGATCAATTTCATCCTCGATGTGACTCCGCTTTTTAATATCACTCTCTTTATAGCACTGCTCTGCCAAACACATTATTTTTTTTGATTCTTTGCGAGTTGGATCCGGCACAGGAAATTGTTCCACGTATTGCGTAATGAATCGTCTTCTATTTGAATACAGTTTATTTTGAAATTTTATATCATAAAAGTCTTCTATAAAGTGTGAATTCGAGACCGCTAAAAGAAGCCACAAAATATTTTCAGGCATATTACTGTTATCGCGCAACATCCAATAACAATCACCATTAACGACTGTCCCATCTTTATCCATCCAGAATGTTGGTCGTTCTGTTATGTCGCGAAATATGATTTTAGATTCTTTCCACAATAATGGACTCTGTGGAACCCAAATCTCGTACCATTTTCGATTTGCTTTAATAATATAATCCCGTCCCCTAAGCTGCTCCTCATTACTTTCAAGATATTTTTTTGAGAGTGGGTAATCGTCAATATTGTGTGGTATCCTTTTGCCATCAACGACTGTATGTGTGTATAAAATTGATTTCTTTGCTTTATTGTTACACCTAAAACGTCCGGCTACATGGTGCGTAGTTAAAGGAAGCAGTAATTCAGGTTCAAATCCAATTTCTGACTTCCACTTTTGACGAATGAAAACATTATCTGCCGTAGTCTTTACACCAACCCGAATTCGCCCAACTTCTTTAAAGCTGCACCAAGTATTATTTGCTACCTTGTTCAACCAGGCTTCAGACTCGGAATCTTGAAGTCGCCACAAGTCACCCGGGCTTGAATTATAAGTTAATAACCCTTTTTTAACTCGATAATTACCTTTAGATGAACTTACAACTCCATCATGATTCAAAGCTTCAATCTGATCTTCAACATAAGGATATTCCTTAGTTTTAGTCTCTGTCTCAACTTCTGCCATATATACAGATGAAAATGGGACATTGCGATTACGTTCATTGTTTGATAAAGAGAGCACCATCACAGCTGGTAATACTGCTGCATCAAATACTTTTGTATCACCAAAATCCCAGATAGCCTTTATAGCGTATTGATTATGTAGAATCTGCCTTAAACTGCCTGCACCTTTTGTCGTTAGGAACCGGTTTGATACAATAACACCAGCAACGCCTGTAGGCTTCATGACAGACCTCATTGCAACTAAGAATGCTTGATAAATATCAACACGCCCTTTTAACCCAAAGTTTATGCTTAAACGCCTAGATTGTTTTGGCCCTAATACTTGAGTCCTTATATATGGAGGATTCGCTATTATGAGATCAAACTCAGGAGTTTCTCCTAAGGAAAAAAAGCTCTGAGGGTCTGTTTCCAAACACATCTCGAGAAAATCTTGTTCATGTAGAACTATTTTTAGGTCAGGGAAGTTTTTTTAAGCCTAATTTTTGTTATTGCAAGCGACGACGGATTAATATCAAATCCATGAACTTCAATTTTATTTATGGAATTAGCATACAAATTCCGCACTAAACTCAGCAGCAGTTCTCCGTCTCCAACTGCAGGGTCGGCTATAACAATATTCTGTTTTAGCTTTGTATGTTCAATCATTTTTTTTGCAATAAAGTCTGCAAAGTTTTCAGGTGTGTAATGTGCGCCCTCTTCTTTTCTGGATGTAACATGATTGTATCTTGAATTTAGCATTACTTTTCCTCCAGATCCGGCAGCCGGAAACTCGGCGAGTGCTCATCAACCGCGGTCATAATCTCCGGCCCGGCAAAGCCCTGCTGATCGCGTAGCTTCTGAACCACGCGGTTTAAAAATTCCTCAGGCGTGGAGGCACCGCTGGTGATTCCAACACACTCAATTGCATCCCAATTTAATCCCTCAAGGTCGCGCAAATCGCTGATTAAAAAGCTCGGCGTGCCCTCGGCCTGCGAGCACTCCACCAGACGCAGGCTGTTGGAGCTGTTGGCTGATCCAAGCACCAGCACGCGCTGACAGCACCCGGCGAGCAGCTGTACCGCCCGTTGGCGGTTGCGGGTGGCATAGCAGACATCCGTGCTCTGCGGAGTCTTCAACTCCGGCCACCGCCTGAGCAAAGCTGCCATCACCTCATCCACCTGGCTGGCTCCGAGGGTGGTCTGAGTCACAACCCCAACCCCTGCGGCGGTTGGATTAAGCACCAGGGCCTCCACCTCGGCGGCACTCTCCACCACCCGCACCGCCTCAGGAGCCTCACCAACCACCCCGATCACCTCTTCGTGGTTGCGATGCCCAATGCAGATCACCGCCACCCCCGCACGCGCGAAATTCCTGACCTCAGCGTGCACCTTGGAGACAAATGGACAAACCGCGTCCACCACTCTTAACCCACGCGCAGCGGCTTTTACTTTGACCGCCGGCGCAACCCCATGCGCGGAGAGCAGCAGCAGCGCCCCCTCTGGAACATCCTCAACCCGGCGCACAAAAATCATGCCGCGCGCTCTCAGCCGTTCAACCACCTGCTGATTGTGCACAATCTCATTCAGACAAAAAACCGGAACGCCGGGGTTACGCTCAAGAACCTGTTCCGCTGTTGCCACCGCCCGCGCCACCCCCGAGCAAAAGCCATGCGGCTCAACCACTATCATTCGTTTGCTCACAACTTGCCACGCTCCTCCAGGTCGGCCAGTATCTGCTCAGCTGGTGTCAGACAGGCCTTCTTCTGATTGCAATCCAAGCAGGCTGGCACCACATTGCCGCGCTTGCTGCACCCGCCCCGGGCCACTGGCACAACATGATCCAGCGTTAATGCCGCGCCGCCCACCTGCTTGCCGCAGTAGTGGCAAACCCCTTGGTTCAGCTGCCGCTGCCACCAGGCGCTTTTGCGCAAGGCACGCCCCTTTTCCCGCTCACGGGCGACATGCTGCTCATCCTTTTGAATATCAATCCACTCGTTCATAGCAGCCAGTATACTAAATCCACCCCCCCGACGCACCCGTAATTCGAACCGATTGCCGGCTGACGGAATTTTAGTACAAAATGCAGCCACACATCCGACAAAAAATGTCCCATGCAGCAATAAGCCCTGAACAAAAATCCTTCCGCCAGGATTAGGATTTGCGGTTGATTCCAGTTTTGTGATAGTATGAGCAGGTTTAGTAGGTTTTGTACAGCGAGTGATATATTAACGAGGACTTATGATGGCTGAGTGGAAAAAAGAGCTGAACGGAATCGTCCGCAGTAAATCTCCAATGTCGCGTGCGCAACAGGAGAATGAGATTTTTGAGGATTTTCTGGATGCAGTCGCAATGCCCGCTCTCAAAGAAATCGCGGATGAACTAACCAAGAACCACGACCGGGACGCACTGGTGCGCCGCGCCCCGGCTTCCGCCACCCTTCAGGTGCGCTTTGAGGAGCAAGACGAGATCACCTTTCAGGTCATGAAGCACTTTGTGCAATCAGGAATCCTGCCGCGCGCCGAAGTGCGGTTAAACAGAGGCCAGAAACTCATCAAATACGCAGGCGCATTCAAGGAAGATCCCCAGAGCTATCCGATCTCCGATGTCCTGCAAGAGGATATCATCCAGTGCTTCCTGAAATATTACCGTTTGACCATGGATAAAAACCTGCGCTCAACAGGTGAGTGAAATATGGATCATAAATCACTCGCACAGCTAAATAAGTTGATTACCGCCCACAGCACCCCCGGCGAGGAGAACGAGGTGAAAGCAATACTGCTCCAGAGCTGGAGCAGCGCTGGCTGGCAGATATCCGAACTTGGAAATTACGCTGTCTTCGCACACCGCCCACCCCTTTCATCCGCGCAGCACCCCAGGCTGCTGATCTGCGCCCACATGGACTCCCCGGGCTTTGTGGTTGACAGGCAAGAGTGGTCCTTGCCTGAGGAATCCACGTATGCTCAGGTTCATATAGTTCCACTGGGCTCGCCCTGCTGCACAGCTGAACAAACTGAGGCGCGGCTTAAATGCCGGAACGGGATTTTTGCCGGTAGCATCCACGTAACAAGCGCAGAGGATGATGATGACCCGGAGTACCACTTTGTAATGGCGCGTGAGGAGGCGCGCGGGGCCGATCTTTTTATTGGTGACCGTGTTTGCTTTGCCCCGATTATTGACTGTCAGGAAGATCTGCTGCGCGCGCCTTTTCTTGATAACCGCTTAGGGTGCTGGATGCTGAGCCACCTGGCAGAGCTGGCGGCTGGCTGGAACCAACGCCACGACATTATCCTCGGCGCAACAAGCTGCGAGGAGATCAACGGTTTTGGCGCCCAGGTGCTCGCCGCACAGGTAGAGGCAGATCTGGTGCTGGTGCTGGATGCAACCTATGCGGCCGCAGAGCAAGGTGTTCAACTTAAGGGCGGCGCAGTGATCACCCTCAGTGACGCTTCAGTGCTTTTAAGTCTCGCCACCCGTGACCACCTGCAGCAGATCATGGCTGAGGCCGATGTTCCAATTCAGTTTGAGGCCTACAACTACAGCGGTACAGATAGCCGCGCCTTCCCGCAACAGGGGAAAAGCGCAGCGGTGCTCTCCCTGCTGCTGCCCACCCATGGCAACCACTCTCCCTGCGAAACCGCCCACCTCGCAGATCTCGACAGCTGGGAAAGAGCCATTAAAGTGTTGGAGCGCGATTTTAACTACAGCTGAATGCGGGCAAAAAAGGAATTTTATGGAGCTATGTGTTTTAGCAAGCGGCAGTAAAGGCAACTGCATCTATGTCTCTGGCGGCGGTACATCGCTGCTGATTGACGCCGGTCTCAGCGCTAAAGAGACCCTGCTGCGCATGGATAGGGCTGGAATTGACAAAAACGCTGTCAAATCCATTCTCTTAACCCACGATCATACCGACCACTGCAAGGGCACTCGTGTGCTGCGCGAAAGGTTGCAAGCAGAGCTTTTTGCCAATGAGGGCACTGCAACGGCCCTGGAGCAAAGGGACCCAAAGCTGCTGAGCGGTTTCACTGTCTTCGACGACGGCGGCGCCTTTGAAATCAATGACCTGCGAATTGAGCCCTTTCAGGTGCCGCATGATGCCAGCGACACCGTCGGCTTTGTGCTGGACGACGGCTTTTCCCGGCTCTGTGTTGTCACAGACATTGGCCAGACCACCTCACTGGTCAAAATCAAAGTCCAGAATTGCGATATTGTTGTGGTGGAAAGCAATCACGATGTAGAGATGCTCCGCCAATCCCAGCGGCCATGGTCGCTGATCCAGCGTATCCAAGGCCGCAGCGGTCATCTCTCCAACGAAGATGCCGCTGAACTGATCACCGAAACCGCCAACGGACGGCTCAAGCACATTGTTCTGGCCCACCTCAGTGAGGATTGCAATACGCCCCGACTGGCCCATAACACCATGGTTGACGCATTGAGTTTAATCGGACGCGGCAACCTCCCCGTGCATGTGGCCAGCCAAAACGAAATCGGGCCGCGCTTGCTGTTTTGATTTAGTGTAGGAGTTTTGGTTTTGGGGTTAAGATGGGTATCTGAACTTCTTGTTTTTTACGACAGGATTTGAAAGAATAGCAACTGATTAGTTAAATCATAGAGGAGAGAAAACGATGAACATAAAAGGATTATTGATTTTCGTCGCGGCAGCTGGAATGGCAGCCCACTTATTCGCAGAGTGCGGACCCGCCTGCCGCATGAGTGATGGAGAAAAAAATGAGGGCTTTGTCCAGATCTTTGATGGCACAAGCTCAACTGGCTGGCGCAGCCGCGCCAAACCCACCTTCCCTGAGCATGGCTGGGAGATCAAGGAGGGGGTGCTCACTGTTCTGCCAAAAGCCCAGGGCGGCGGAGGCGGCGATATTATCACAGAGAAAGTTTACTCCAATTTTATCTTCAAAATGGACTTCCAGCTCACGCCGAAGGCCAACAGCGGATTGAAATATCTCTTTGACCCCAAACTTTACGGTGGAACAACCATGGAGTATCAGGTTCTTGATTCCGCCCATCCGGATGCTAAAGCAGGGATTGACGGCAACCGCAGGATCGCCTCGCTCTATGATGTGCTTCCGGCATCCGAAGCGGAAAAGATACTCAACCCCACCGGCGAGTGGAACCAAGCCATGTTGGTGGTCAAAGGCATGCATGTTGAACACTGGCTGAATGGCCAAAAGGTGCTCGAGTTCGAGCGCGGCTCCGATGAATTTAATGCCGCAGTTGCCAAAAGTAAGTTCAACAAGCACCAGGGCTGGGGCACCCAGACGAGCGGACATCTGCTACTGCAGGATCATAACGACAAAGTCTCTTATCGTAACCTGCGTATTAAAGAGCTGTAACCTTTAGGCAAGATTTTACGTATTAACTGGTATGTGCGCGTGGTGCGCATCTGTAACGAAAGAACAATTATGAAATCATATAGCTTAATTCTAGCTGCAGCGGTGATCTCGCTCTCAGCAATAGCCCAAGTCAAAATTTCTGATTTTCCGGCTGACACAAAAACCTTGGCCCACATTGATATGAAAGCACTGACCAGCTCCAAGGTCGGCGACCTTATTAAAGCGGCCCTGGACGAAAAAACCAACCGTAAGCTTGACTCCTTCAAAGCTATTAGCGGGATTGATGTCATGCAGGACCTTGATTCCATCTTTATTCTGGGAGGTGCCGAAAATAAAGGCGGCGGAGTGTTATATGCCAGCGGACGCTTTGATATCAAAAAACTCACCACTATTTTAGGCGGCAACGACACCTTCAGGAGTGAGCGGTTCGGTACACATCAGGTTCTCTCCTGGAGTGACAACGAGCAAGTGAAGTATGGCTGTTTTATCAATCCAACTCTAGCGCTTATCGCCGATGATCTCACGGCTTTGAAAAAGAGTATCTCCGCAATCGACGGCAAGGGTGCCCAGCTGGCCCCCGCAAGCCCGCTCGCACCTGTGGTTAAGAGCCA
Source organism: Kiritimatiellia bacterium (assembly GCA_028686345.1). Classification (GTDB taxonomy): domain Bacteria; phylum Verrucomicrobiota; class Kiritimatiellia; order RFP12; family UBA1067; genus M55B167. Next base: position 3,078 of record JAQUCE010000038.1, on the reverse strand, counting down.
ACCCAACCGCTTTGCCGCGCTCTACGCCAACAAACTTGATGTGGTGGCTGATGCCGTTCCGCAGCTTGCCATGCTCAAACAGGCAAATGCGCTGGAGCTGAATGTTGATCAGGCCTCGGCTGAGCAGGCTGACCTGCTGCTGAACGCCGCCCTCTCCACCGCCACCCTGGAACAGGCCCAGCAAATGGGTGCCATGGTGATGGGGTTGCAGGCCTTGATGATGATCCAAGCTCAACAGAACCCTGAGATGGCCGCCCTGGCCCAGAACTTTAAATCCGAGGTCAAAGAGAAAACGATTACCATGAACCTCAAAGTAACGGCAAGTCAACTCAAACAACAGCTCACTGAGGCCATGAAAAAAGCCGACGCTAAACCTCCGAAGGCAGCAGTGCGTCCGCCGATGCCTTGATCGTTAGGGGTGGAAGGGGCTGGAAGATCACCCTCTATTCTTCCGCCCATCCCATGTCGTCTGGCGCACCGGATTTAACTACGAATAACGCGAATGACACGAATGTTATTCAGCTGCGCACTTTTCACCTCACCCGGGGCTTCGCTTGCCCCGGGCTAATTTGCTTTCATTACCAAGATTAGCGCGCTAATGCACTGCTTGGCGTATCTGATTTGACTTCGAACAGATTTCTCTCCCTGTCTAATTGAAACAAATGAGCATAACCATATTGTTTACTAACTGCATCTTGTTTTATTTTGCCGCTTTCAGAGATATAAAAATAATTGTTGCCTAGAGAAATAAACCCAGTAGCTGGATTACCTTGAATGCTGGGAAAACCATACACGCCTGAGGCTTCGTGGAGTACACCTTCTTTTGCCAGAGTTAACAACAAGCCTGTTTCCTTGGGCTCCTGCCCTGATATAACTCCTTTTACAGGAGCAATAGTACCATCAATCAGATAGAGCGGATAGTTAGGGAAGGTCGTTTTTTCTCCAATATAAACTGCCATCCAGTAACCGCGTGTATCTCTGTCGTACTCAAGGTTCTGAACTCCATATCTGGTGTTGCCTGTATACACAAAATACTTGGCTTCATGTTGAAGGCCGTTCGTTTGGGGCGAGTTGGGATTGAATGCGCTCTGGTTATTCAGATCTATTGCGCTTAAGTCATATTGAAGGAGGACCTGATAATCATTGTCGCTGCGGGTGGTGTCCGAAAAGATCCCGTAAGCAACCATCATTTTCATTTTGTCGCTTGTACTTCCTGGAACTGTACCAAAGGTGACCCCGTCAATTCCACTGCACCCGTAGCGGTGCTTTTGGGTTATACCCTCTCTGACTACTGTATCCGTAAAGTCCTTGGAGACCTCACCCAGGTACATGGTCGTCATTACGCCTCCGTCTTGATAAAAAATTCCTGCTTTGGTGATCTTTTCAACATCAAATACAGCAATATAGAATGCGTTGTCCTTTTTGTATTCAAGAGATCCAAAGACTCTCCCCTGATAAAAAGCCAAGTCACCCAGGTGCCCAATGATCCCGGTGACTGAACCAATCACTTTTCCCTGCATATCCGTTTTTACCAGCATACTGGTAAACGAAAAGTACATATGCTGATAATTGTGATCAATTGCCATTCCCTGCAGATGTGATGTACGGTACGCTCCCGCATAAACAGTGCCGGGCAGAGTTGTTTCAGCTGCGCCCGGGCCTTGGGCTAGAGTCACATTTAGCGCTAAAGAGCAAACCACTCTGATAAGGCTAAACTTGAATAAGACTTTACCTGTGTTTTTAAAATTCATCTAAAGCCTCCAACTTGAAGGCAGCCTCACGGCTTGCCTTTGACGAGCCTGTTGCGAAATGCCGCTTCCAGGTAGAGCCCCCGGCTACCCGAGAGACTCCCCCACAGACCCGGACGAGCGTAATTAACGCATCCGGTTCCTCCCACATACGTATCTGCTAAAATCCAAGGCATAACTGTTTCACCCTGTTGTCGTTGTATTTATGGTATATCCGAGGCAAAGGTATTCGATATCTCTGTTCTATAAGTGTGGAGAACCGTTCCCACTTCATCCCATCTCGTTTACGTGATCGCCGATTTAACCAGTACCGCCAGATTTTCATTACCTGATATCGAAAAGCGGACAGTAACCTGCCGTTCCCGGATACTCCATAATACTTGTAATGCCCATCAATTTTAACACAAAGCTTATCATGTTGCCATGACAGCTCTTTGTGCCCAGCAATTATAATTAATACCCATCTCGCACCCCTTACCTCTAGCTTGGTGTACGATACCTTACCTGTCTCTCTGTGTTCTTAAGAAGGGTCGCAGAGAGACACACTCCCCTTCACAGGTATTTTTAACCCGGCTAACCTTTGCCAGGCGGGATTGGTTACCCGCTGGATGTCTACTTTCTCTTTCATTGTATTTACGATTTTACAAATCCCCAGAAACTGGGCTTATCCTGTCGCGACACAGAGCGGCGACTACACCCCGGGGCATGCTTTTCACATGCCTGTTGCAGTATGCCGCTCGTCGTGTGGCGGCTACACCGAACGACAACCCTTGCACTCCGGGGTGCAGCACATGTGTAGCAGCCGCTCTGCGAGCGACATCGGCCGACGATGCTGTGCGACGATGTTGGTGGACGATTGAAAACCCCGCCCTTGAAAATCGTCAACCAGCATCGTCGCCGCCATCGTAAACCGAAGGTGCGCTGAAACTCAGTAGCTCCGGTTTCCAACCGGACATGTCCGATTGGAAATCGGAGCTACGTTGCTCCGCACAAAAGGCGCGACCTCTTTATTCGCGCATTCGCGCACTCGCGCACTCGCGCACTCGCGCACTCGCGCACTCGCGCACTAACGCACTCCGCGCCCTGCGCGGGCTTAGGCCCTTACCAAAGGGCAAGACAAACATACGCTCTCTCCGATAAACGTTCGACTGACAACTTTTTGCAATCAACCTCTTTTGTTCTTTTGTTCTTTTGTCCAGCCGCCGAGTTTCATATACTGTGATCTATGTTAAAGGTTAGCAAAGTAGAGATTTTAAGAACCATAGCACAGATACACGCGATTGCGCGAACAACCGTGCGTGAGGCGATTCAGGAGCCGGTCGCCTTTCTG
>JAQUCE010000142.1 GCA_028686345.1 Kiritimatiellia bacterium | reverse complement strand
TTCGCAACCATCCACCGCATAGCGGCGGATATACTTCGCAACCATCCACCGCATAGCGGCGGATATACTTCGCAACCATCCACCGCATAGCGGCGGATATACTTCGCAACCATCCACCGCATAGCGGCGGATATACTTCGCAACCATCCACCGCATAGCGGCGGATATACTGTGTTGCTTTCAGTATGTCCGCCGCTATGCGGTGGATGCCCATTTTTCACCTCTAAGATTTTTCACCTCAAAAACAGCGCAGCGCATTTGCATCAGCCGTGCGACATGCAAGTTTCATGAACCCTTACGGCTTGCCTTTGATGAACAAACGCCCGGTCTCCGCAATTGCTTCATCCGCCTTCTTACATACGGCGTGACATGTAGAAGCAACACTACACCCCAGGGCGTGCTTTTCACATGCCTTGCCGCTCATAGAGCGGCTACTACACCGAACGACAGCCCTTGCACTCCGCAGTGCAACCGCAGGCGCGGATGGCCAGAGTGCAGACCACTGGACATAGACGTGAAAAACTTTGCATAAAAAACAAGAATATGAATGATAGTAGTACAAAGAGCCGCGCCAGAGCTTGGCGTTCTTAGGGTTTTACCTCAATTTTTTTACCTAAAAGACAACGCAACAATCTTTGTGAGCTATGTGTTCCTTGTGGTTTCAAAAATTAAAGTGCAACCGTTTTGACCCTTATGTCCAGTGATCTGGAGTGCGTAGCCTTATCAATTGCGTGCCGCCTGCATTCGCCCGCATAGCGAACGACTTCCTTCTCCCGCGTCTTGTCAAGGGATTAAGCGCGGAAGGAAGTCAGTCGCTATGCGGCTGACCAGATCATTAAAAACATGTTGTCAGGGGCCAATCCTAACCCCAATCTTAATCCCAATCCTCGTCTCTTTTGGTCTGCCCACACCAACCGTTAATTGCGAAGCCTGAAGCCGGAAGCGTACTCTTTGTTCTCTGGCCGGTTATTGAGAAGTTAACTTAGTTTCGTCTTCAATTTATTACCCGGTCTCTTCAGACATGTGGTATGATTCCACAATTCATTATCTTGGTCTGAGTTCTTTCACGCGCGGTGCGCGCATGATGTTGGATGTGAACCGATAATTTATGAACTTACAACACGCTCTTAAGAGGGTTATTGATGGCACTTGAATTAAATTACTCCACTCTGTCAGGTCAGGAGTCGATGCTGCGTGACAGTGTCAGATGCAAAGCGTTTCAACAGGCAATCGCGGCCGCGGTGACACCAGGGTGCACGGTGCTGGACATCGGTGCCGGAACCGGCATTCTCAGTCTGTTCGCGGCCCAGGCCGGGGCCGGGCATGTTTACGCAGTTGAGCAGACTCAGATTGTGGATGTGGCCCGGCGCATTGTGGCGGCGAATGGTTTTAGCGAACGGGTTACAGTCATCCAGGGCGACATTACCAAGGTCGAGCTGCCTGAGAGGGTGGATGTGATTGTTTCGGAGTGGCTGGGCAGCTACGCAGTCGACGAGAATCTGTTGCCAGTTGTGGTGCAGGCCAGGGAGCGGTGGCTGAAGCCTGGCGGCCGCATGATTCCCGAGTCAGTCAAGGTCTGGATGGCACCGGCTTTTGACGAGCTGCTGCAGCAGGAGGTTGATTTCTGGCGTAGCGAGCCTTATGGAATTGACCTTGAGCTGATCAGCCGGAATGCCGCGCAACGGATGGATTGTTTCTGCAATCATATCAACCGGAAACATCTGCTGTGCGAGCCGCAGTTGATGTGGGATATTGATTGTCGTAGTTGCTCGCTGAATTCGGTTAGCCGTCCCTGGCGGTTTCGCTCTCAATTTACAACTGAGCATGAGGGGGAGTTCAATGTGCTGGCCGCTTGGTTCCAAGCAAATTTATTCGGCAAAGTCGGAGTAACCAACGGGCCCTCCGACCCTGACACGCACTGGGGGCGCCAGATATTTCCGGTGGGAAAAAATCTGTTTCTGAAGGAGGGATCACAGGTTGAGGTTGACTTCACGCATGAGCCGCGCGGCAAGGGGGAGTCGCGCGCGCTTTGGTCAATCAAGCAGGGTGACTACCATTTCAACTCCGAGGGCACCACGCTCCTGGTTCAGGCGGATGAGCCGCGCAATTGACTTTTTTATCCTGCGTGCTATACTAATGCATAATTTTAAAAGTGCCAGAGCAGCCGGCGTCCGCAACCAAAAGAGCTTGTGTGATGTGCTAAAAGTTTTCGCCCTCATTGAAATGTTAATGGTTAAGAGCCCGCTGCTACAGTAACAAACGCTTCGCGTTCCGGGAAACAGAGGTAACTTCTCAATAATCGGCCGGACAGCAAAGAGCACGCTTCCGGCTTCAGGCTTCGCAATAGCTACGCCCGGACGCTTTGAGCTTCGCTATTACGCCGTGACAGGGAAGCGTGAACAACAAACGTCTGCTGCGTAAGGTTTGTTGTCCAGCCTTTAGGCGCGCGAAGCCTGAAACGGGATGAGTTAAATAAAGGCCATGACATCATATGGTGCGCCTTTTACAACCCTTTCGGTTGAAAGAGATAAGGAGAGAGAAAGTTGATTGATTTATTAGGAGCTGTAGCCTCGTTTTGGGGGCGGCACGGGGTTTCTGAGGATTTGGCATTGCTGATCGCGGTGGTCGCGGTGCTCACGCTGGTGACACTTTGCAGTTGGGCGGTTAACCTTGTTTTCAAACGGTTGATACTCGTCGGGATCAAGCAGTTCATTCAAAAAACAGAGGCGCAATGGGATGATCTGCTGGTCAAATGGCGGGTGCTGGATAAACTGGTGGTCGCTGCGCCAGTGATCGCCTTTTATCTTCTGAGCTCCGTGTTTTTAATTGGCGCTCCTCTGCTGCTCAACCTGATTGTCAATGTCTCGGCGATCGTTATTATTGTTATCGGTGTGAATGTGACAGATGCCGCCCTTGATTTTGTGCTGGATCTCTACTCACATTGGAAGATCGCGCAATCTTTTCCCATCAAAAGTTTTATTCAAGTTGCCAAGGTGCTCTCATATCTGGTTGGGATTATACTGGTGGTAGCGATCTTCGCTGACAAAAGTCCGGTTTATATCCTCAGCGGCATGGGCGCGTTAACAGCGGTTCTGATGCTGATTTTTAAAGATCCGATTTTGGGACTGGTCGCGGGAATCCAGTTGACCAGGAACAACATGATTCAGCTCGGCGACTGGATTGAGATGCCGAAATATCAGGCTGACGGGGATGTGATTGATCTGGGTCTAACCACGGTTAAGGTGAAGAACTGGGATAACACGGTTACCACCATACCCACCTATGCCCTGATCAGCGACTCCTTTAAAAACTGGCGTTATATGTCCGAATCGGGCGGACGACGGATTAAACGCGCCTTTAACATTGATCTGAATTCGGTCAGGTTTTGTACAGAGGAGATGTTGCAGCGCTTCAGTAAAGTGCAGTATATTGCGGAGTACATTGCCGACAAACAGCAGGAGATATTAAAGCACAATGAGGAGCACAAGGTTGACCTGCACTCCCTGGCCAATGGTCGGCGCATGACTAACCTGGGTGTGCTGCGCGCTTACATGGAGGCTTATCTGCGCAACCATCCGATGATCAGCAAGGAGCTGACCCTAATGGTTCGTCAGCTTGAGCCCACTGAGCACGGTCTGCCCGTCGAGGTCTACTGTTTCTCAGCGGATAAGCGCTGGGTGTACTATGAGAAGATCCAGGCCGATATCTACGATCATCTGATTGCCGTGGTGCCGATCTTTGATTTGCGTCTTTTTCAGCGACCCTCAGGGCGTGATTTCATGGAACAAAGGCAGCCCGACAGGGCGTGAACCTTTAGCTTGCGGAGTTGTGGTTCCTTGGTGTCGAATTGGATCAGAGCGCCCGCCTCTGCTTCGCCGATTAGTATTTTCAAGGCCTGAGTGATTTGCAGCGGCACCGCCATGGCCACAGTTGTGGGCAGTATGCCGCAGGTCAGGCAGTTGGCTGAGTTTTCATGCTCAGGAGGCTCTGGGTAGAGACAGCGCAGACAGGCACCCTCACCTGGCAGCACAGTCATGATCAATCCGCCTGTGCCCGCCACACCGGTGTAGATCCAGGGAATGCCCGCTTGCAGGCAACTGTCGTTAATCAGATAACGGGTTTGAATATCATCGGTCGCATCCAGCACCACGGCGGCACCGCGAATAAACTCCTGGATATTTTCCGGTGTGATAAACTTGGCCATGGTTGTGACCGCGACCTGACTGTTACATCTGGCAAGCTCCCTGCCCGCTGCATCCACCTTGAACCGCTGCTCAATAACATCCTCTTCTGAAAAAAGCAGTTGACGGTGGAGGTTGCCGAGGGTGACCTGGTCGCCGTCAGCTATTCGCAGCGCGCCGACCCCCATCCGGCCGAGAAGCATGGATTGCAGTGAGCCGAGGGCGCCGCACCCGACAATCGCAATGGTACTGGCCGAGAGCGCCTGCTGTGTCTTTTCCCCAAAGCTTTTCACAGCTCTTTGTTTTTCATAACGCATGGTATACTCTTTTCACAGCGGTTAAACAGATCTCAAGGAGCGCCGCGACTCTCCTTGAGTATCTCCACCTTGCGGTCGTTTATTCGGAGTCGTCCGGCGGCCAGCAGGCGCAGGGCCTCAGGGTAGGCGATATGCTCCTCAACCTGAATCCGGGCGTGCAGTGTTTCGTATGTGTCATCAGGTAGAATCGGCACAGAGCGCTGAATGATAATAGGGCCGGTGTCGGTACCTTGATCTACAAAGTGAACCGTGCATCCAGCCAATTTGGCCCCATAGTCGAGGGCCTGTTTCCAGGCCTGTATGCCCGGGAAAGCCGGCAGCAGGGCAGGATGAATGTTGATGATGCGCTCTGGAAAAGCTTGCAGTAGACCGGGTTTAATAATCCGCATAAAGCCTGCCAGCACAACCGTGTCAACCTCATACGCGTTCAGAATCTGAACGCATCTCTGCTCTGCCTGGTCATCCAGCTTTGTTCTGTAGGGTGCGCAGTCGATCCACTGACAGGGGATGCGGTGCTGCTGCGCTCGTTCAAGAATCTTCGCATCCCGAACATCGGATAAAACCACCTTGACCTCGGCGTTTAGCTTGCCTCGCTCAATGGCATCCACAATCGACACCATGTTGGAGCCGGAGCCGGAGCCTAAAATTCCGATTTTAAGAGTTACCGCTGATTTGCCCATATTACTGTCATTGATTTTTTTGATTGAGATGCACGTTTTTTATCTCTCGCAGAGGCGCAGAGTTCTCAGAGTAATATACTTTTGCTCTCTGTGCTCTCTGTGCTCTGTGAGAGATATTTTTAAGGTAAAAATCCGCCTTACATCGCTTTTTTACAAACTCCGCAAGGCGGAATAATAATTATTTGCTAAGCGCGTTATCGAGTTTCTTGTTCAGATCCTTTGCTCCGCGCTCCATATCTTTTTCAGCCTGTTTGGCAGCATCCTGCAGCTTCTCTTCGGTTGTTTTTTCCTTACACCCGCTAACTGCAACGATCGCTACCACCAGCAATGCCAGCACTGTTAATCTCTTCATAACTACTCTCCTTTGTTTTTTGTTTGATTAGGATTGTGATTAGGATTATGATATGTAATCCTAAACGCCTACTGCCTAAAACCTAAATTCCATTATCGCTTTTACAGTAATGCCTCAATAATCCGCCTTGGAGCAGCCTTCCTCCTTCGCCAAGGCTACGGCGCGACAAGAAAGGCTGGACAACAAACTTTTAGTTGAGGTTGGTAATAACCGCTTTGATGCGGCGCACGCCAGCCGAGGAGGACTCCTCTTTCTGAATCTTGAAACCGCCCAGTTCGCCGGTTGTTTCGGCATGCGGCCCTCCGCAGACCTCCATGCTGAAGTCGCCCGCTGAATAAACTTTAACCTGTTCGCCGTACTTCGCGGCAAACAGCGCAATCGCGCCGCGCTCTTTGGCCTCTTCAATGGTCATTGTTTCAACCGTGATCGGGAGGTTGCGCTGGATCTGCTGGTTGACGAGATCTTCAACCTGCTGCTTCTCTTCAGAGGTCATCTTGTTAGGGTGCGAAAAATCAAAACGCAGGCGCGCAGGGGTAATATTGGAGCCCTTCTGTAAAGCATGTTCGCCCAGCACAACTTGCAGCGCCCTCTGGAGCAGGTGCGTAGCTGTATGCAGACGGGTGGTTGCTTTTGAGTTATCCGCCAGTCCGCCGTTAAAGGTGCCGCCGCTCTGTTTGGAGAGCTCCTGGTGTTTTTTAAAGGCCTTGTCGTAGCCCGCGCGATCAACAGTCAAGCCCCGTTCAATTGCCAGCTCTTCGGTGAACTCCAGAGGAAAGCCATAGGTGTCGTAGAGTTTGAAAGCCGTGCGTCCTGAGAGCGTGGTTTGCCGGTGGTCCACCAGCGCGTCGGCAACCTTGTCAAATTCGCGCTGACCAGAGATGAGGGTCTTTTCAAAGCGCGCCTCTTCGCCGGTTAGCTCGGAGATGATGGTGTCGCGGTTCTGTTCCAGCTCCGGGTAGACATGTTTGTAATTGTCAATCACCAGCGCGGCCAGGGTTGCGGTGTAGCCGGTTTCAATTCCCAGTATCTTGGCATAGCGCACTGAGCGGCGGATCAGACGTCGCAAGACATAGTTGGCACCCAGGTTGCCGGGTTTGACCCCGCCTTTGGGGTCGCCGAGGATAAAGACGGCTGTGCGCATGTGGTCCGCGATAATTCGTTCAGCCCGCACGCGTTGTTCTTCGTTGTCAGGTTGCAGCGTTGTAAGTTCACGGATCTGAGCCATGAGCGGCGCGAACAGCTCGGTTTCATAGACGTTGCTGTGGCCGTTCATCATGCAGATGGTGCGCTCCACTCCCATGCCTGTGTCAACATTGCTCTGCGGCAGCGGTTCATAGGTGCCTGCCGCTGTTTTGTTGTACTGCATGAAGACATCATTCCAGATCTCAATATATTTGCCGCAGTGGCACCCCGGGCGGCACTCCGGGGCGCAGCTTTGCAAGCCGGTGTCAATAAACATCTCAGTGTCAGGGCCGCAGGGCCCGGTGGTGCCGGCCGGCCCCCACCAGTTGTCCTCTTTGGGCAGCGCGTAAATGCGTTCCGCGGGAATACCCAACGACTTCCAGACCTCAATTGATTCAGTATCGCGCGGGATCGCGCCCTCGCCTTCGAAGACCGTGACATGGAGCTGTTCAACCGCGAACCCCAGCTCCTGCGTCAGGAACTCAAACGACCAGGTAATGGCCTCTTTTTTGAAGTACTCGCCCAGCGACCAGTTGCCCAGCATCTCAAAGAAGGTGAGGTGGCAGGTGTCGCCCACTGCGTCAATATCACCGGTGCGCACGCACTTCTGCACATTTGTCAGGCGTTGGCCTGCTGGATGAGGTTCACCCAGCAGGTAGGGCACCAGGGGGTGCATGCCGGCAGTGGTGAAAAGCACGGTGGGGTCATTCTCCGGGATCAGCGATGCGCCGGAGATAACAGCATGGCCTTTGGAGGCGAAAAAATTGAGATACTTCTCACGAAGTTGGTCAGCGGTCAGTTTCATATGATGATGATTTACAGTTTTGGGGTGTTAAATAGCCAGCTCTTCATCTATATGCAATGCAGATGTTTAAGTGCCGGCGTTTTGTTTAAGCAACAGCGGGGTGTTTTTTAACAGAACCTCACTTTTTGGCTTTGGTTGCCACTGGGGCTGGAACCTCTTTAATCAAGCCGATGATTTTTTCGACCAGCTCCGGATGCTCCCTGAGAAACTCGGTGGCCGCGATCGCGCCCTGCCCGATCTGCTCGGATTCAAAGCTGAACCAGGAGCCGCGTTTGATGACAATGTCGCGCGCAAGGGCGGCATCCAGCACTGATCCCTCCCACGATATGCCGCGGGCGTACAGGATGTCAAACTCAGCCTCAGTGAAAGGTGCTGCAACCTTGTTTTTAACCACTTTGACGCGGGTGCGGTTGCCGATCACAACCCCGGTTGAGTCTTTGATGGCACCAATACGCTGTACATTGAGACGTACCGAAGCGTAGAATTTCAGGGCTTTGCCACCAGGGGTGGTCTCCGGGTTGCCAAACATGACACCAATCTTCTCGCGGGTCTGGTTGGTGAAAAGGCAGAGAGTTTTTGATTGGGAGATAGAGCTGGTCAGTTTACGCATGGCCTGGGACATCAAACGCGCCTGCAGGCCCATATGCGAGTCTCCCATGCTGCCGTTGATCTCGGCCTGCGGAGTCAGCGCGGCAACAGAGTCGACCACCACCACATCCAGCGCGCCGCTTTTAACCAGCTGCTCGGTGATTGTCAGCGCCTCTTCACCGGAGTTGGGCTGGGAGACCAGCATGTCATCCAGATTGACACCAATGCGGCGGGCGTAGTTGGGGTCCATGGCATGTTCGGCATCGACAAACGCCGCCAGTCCGCCGTTTTTCTGCGCATTGGCAATGATGTGCAGCGCCAGGGTTGTTTTGCCTGAAGATTCCTGCCCGTAAATCTCAACCACCCGCCCGCGGGGGAGTCCGCCCACGCCGAGCGCCAGATCAAGAGAAAGCGAGCCAGTGGAGATGACTTCAATATTTTTGTTAGCGGATTCATCACCCATGCGCATGATTGCTGCTTCGCCAAATTCTTTGCGGATTTGGTTGAGAACTGCTTCCAGTTGGGTATTAGTTGGTTTTTTTTCGGCCATTGTGCACTCCTTAAAATTTTACGGTCAATTAAGAGGCATATAATAGCATAAAAACATGGCTGAAGGGAGCGTATAATTTAATAATCCAAAAACTAGCCTTCAGGGAAAATATCATAGTTTGTGTTGCTTTTTCAGAGTGCGAGTTGCTAAACTTATTCTGCTTACTTTGGTTTTGGTTAAATGTACCTGCAACAGCCACCCGCCAATGGTGGGTGCCTGAGCAGCGTTTTGTAAACAGTAAATGTGAAAAAACGAGGAGTATTATGAAGGCACTACAAAACATGTGCTGGGCAGCAGTGCTGACAGCAACCTTGAACACAGGCGCCGCGACGATCACCGACACATTTGAAACCACGCATGACTATGCCGCTGACGGAACTACCAATACCATCTGGGATGGGTTCTTCTACAATCTTTACGGCGGCAACACCACCCTGGCGGCAGCTGATGCCAACAGCTCCAATAGCGGGGTGCTGACCTTGCGCTCAACCAACGGCAACTGGGAGAGGGGCGATAACGACGGGGTTCTGATCTATAAGAACGTTAATGGAGATTTTGATGCCCGTGTCAGGGTGATCAGCATGAACAATGTCGCATGGCATGATGCTGGCCTGATAGCGCGCGTGGCTGACCTCGCTGCTGCCGGAGCCGGCGAAGACTGGGTTGCGGTTAAACATTTTAGGCATTCAGGACTAAGTGGCCATCGCAGCACTGATAACAACGTAAGTGTCACTGTTGAACTTAGTGGTTTGCAACCCTGGTTGCGGTTGACCCGGCAAGGTAATGCGCTCAGCAGCTACCGCAGCCTGGATGGCACTACCTGGGAGAGGATCAGCGCCAGCACCCGTGATGATATGAACGGGTTGGCACTGCAGGTAGGTATCTGGCAGGCGACCTTCAGCAACAATGAGGGAACCGCGCAGTTTGATGATTTTTCGTTGAGAACGCCTGACCCCTGGACAAACAGCGCGGGCGGCAGTTGGCCGGTTGCCGGCAACTGGAGCAACGGTGTGCCAACAGGAGCGGGTTCCTGGCTCTTGTTTCCCGGCATTCTGTCGAATAACGTCAGCGTGACACTGGATGGAAACCAAACAGCGGGGCGCATCGCTTTTGCCACCACCAACAACGCGGCTTACAGCATCGTCTCTGGCAACCCTGCTGGCACACTGACACTCAATGATAATATCGGTGTTGGTGGAATCTTTTCAGCGCTTGAGATTCACTCCGGCTCCCACTCAATCGCAGTGCCAATTGCTTTGTCCAACAAGGTTACGGTTTCAATTGCCGCGAATGCCGAGTTAAAACTACGAGAAGGAATTAGCGGCAACGGCGGGTTAATCAAAGATGGATCTGGCACGCTGATGCTCACCGGCACACACTCCACCTATAGCGGGAATACCTTTGTTAACCAGGGAACCTTAATCTGCCTGCCCCTGCCCGCAGGCATCCAGGCCGGTTATATGTTTAACAACCCGAACAATCTGGGGGAGGACAGCAGCATTAACAAAAACCAGCTGACTGGCATCGGCGCGCCTGCATACGATGCCAACGGCAGATTCGGCGGGGCGCTCTACTTGAACGGCGGCAGCACCTTGGTCAGCACTTTATTCCCAACAGGCGTCCCGACTGGCAGCACACCCTACACCATTGCGCTCTGGGAGAGGTCGGACGGCTCAGCCGACAAAGGCGGGTTTATCGGTTGGGGTAATAACACGGCCAACCAGTGCAATAACTTGCGAATGGACGGCGATAACCGTCTGAATAACTATTGGTATGGCAACGACTGGAACCTCGGCGGGCTCAGCACCAACCCGAAGGACGGCAACTGGCATCATATTGCTGTTACATGGGATGGATCGACTCAGACCATGTATCTTGATGGCTCTCAGGCAGGCAGTGTGACCCGCACCGGATTGAATGCTCAGCCCAAAAATTTCGTGATCGGTAAAACAACTGCGGATGTTCATTTCAAGGGCTGGCTTGATCATGTTCAGGTGGCAAACCGCGCCTTCAGCGCCAGCGAGATCACAGCGCTGATGCAGCAGAGCAGCGCCACTGAAAATATGCTGCCAGTCGGCACATCGCTGCACGTTGCCGCCGGTGCTATGGTGG
>JAQUCE010000037.1 GCA_028686345.1 Kiritimatiellia bacterium | reverse complement strand
TACCAGCGATTCCCACCATCCGCTGCCGCCGCGCATCTTGCCAACTGAGCGCCGCTGATCTCCCTTGCCAGATACTGCCGCTCACGCAGCCGAAATTTACGCCGCGTCCGCAGTAGCCGCGCCCGTTGCAACCGCCACCCGCCCCGGAAGATCCTCAGCCCCAGAAACGCGAGTCCCTCTGTCACTGGCGCAATCACCGTTCGCTCGCTCTTTACCTCAAGCCCGCGCTTTTCCGTAACCCATGCACAGACCCCGTCATGCAGCCGCCAAACCTCCGCCTTGCCATCGGCAAACAGCACCATGTCGTCCATGTACCGAATATATCCCGGCGCCTTCAAAACTTCCTTGGCGTAATGATCCAGCCCTGACAGGTAAAAGTTGGCGAACCACTGACTCGTCAGATTCCCGATGGGCAGTCCGAACCCAGGTGACAGACCCGGCACTGGATGCCGTACAATCGTTTCAATCAGCCACCGTACCTTTGCTTCTCTGAACAACGGCAACAACAGTTCAAGCAGCCGTTTGTGCGACACACTATCGAAATACCGCCGGATATCCAGCTTGCATGTCCAGCCGTGCCGCCGCACCAGCTCACGCGCCCGCTGCGTAGCTCGGTGCGTCCCTTTGCCCAGGCGGCACGCATAGCAATCCTCTGTAAAGCTCCTCTCCAGCAGCGGCGCGATCACCCCGCAAAGCGCGTGGTGTGCCACCCGATCCCTCACCGGCGCGCAACTGATTGTGCGCGGCTTTGGGTCCTTCACCCGAAACTGTCCGTACGACCCTGGATGCCACGTACCAGACAACAACTCAGCCCGCAGTGTAGCCAACTCCACGTCTGCCCGCGCTGCAAACGCCACCACAACCGCACTGTCACCGCGCCCCTTCGTCACACGCTCGAGAGCTGCCACCAAATTCTCCGGCGACACGATCCGCTCCCAAAGTTGTCCGTATGATTTCATAATTCTGAGCCAATAGAATCGAACAAAGCGACATTTTTTACTGACCGTTAATCTCCGCTTTCTCCTCAGATGCGGGTTGCTCCGCCACTGCAGGCGCGGTCACATCCGGCATCAGCCCCAGCACCTCCTCCCCATAGTTGCGGCAGAACGCCTCGCCAATGCCCTCGGTTTCCTTTAACTCCGCCAGCGATCGCGGCACCCGCCGCGCGATCTCCGCCAGTTGTATGTTACGGGCGATCGCGTACGCCGGCTTTCCATCCGTCCGCGCCCGCTCGTTGCGCCAACGTTTTAACTCCCGATACAACGGCCTGCGCTCCTCCTCCAACCCTTCCTCAGGGTCCGGCGCCTTGCTGCGACGGAAAACCTCGCCGCCCGCTGGCACATCTCCCAGCAGGAGCGTCAGCAACAGATGCGGCACGTTGCCATGCAGGAAGAAATGCTCGCGCGCCTCCAGCACCTCCCGCCCGGAGATCGCCTTGCGCAGCGCCTCCTCGGAAAAACCCTGCAGGGCATCCTGATACCGCAGCGTGATCACCCGCACATCCATTTCAAAACCTCCTGTCGTTATCAATGCTGCTATTTTCGCGGGGGGCTGGCTGCCCCCCACACCCCCCGCTTAAAACGTCCGTGCGACGCTGACGTGTGCGGCTACCGCCTTATGCACCCGCCAGCGCGCACTCCCGATAAGATAAAAAGCGCTTTCGCGCTATGGCAGGGTCCTCACGAGGCGGAAGCCAATGCGGCTGCTCCGGGCCGACGGCGAGTTGCTGAAACGGGACGCCGAACGACAGCCCGACGCGGGGAAGGACCAACAACCACCCCGGAACACGCGGGCCGAACCCGACACCGCCCCTTTGGGGTTAACTCCACCCGTCAGCGAACTTGCGTACCAATCCAGACACCACTCCCACACGTTACCGTGCATGTCGTACAAGCCCCACGTATTCGACTTTTTCTGCCCCACCCAACGCGCCGCTGATCCGCTATTACCACTCCACCAGCCCAATTCATTCAAAACATTAGTATCAGCACCGGTAGAAAATCCATCACTGTAATAGCTAATTGTTTCTGCCCTACAGGCGTATTCCCACTGCGCATCGGTTGGTAGATCAAAAGTCGTAAGCCCTGCTTTTACCCGCAGGCGTCCAATGAACGACGAAGTGTACACACTGTCATTAGTAGGCCAGCCTCCACCACCTTGCGCTGCCGTACCACGGATGTCATCGTACGCCACCTTATTGACAGGGTTAAACGTATCTTTGAAATCTGATGGATCCGTCCCCATCACCTTATCCCACTGTCCCTGTGTTACCTGAAACACACCCATGTAAAAATCATCTGTCAGGGTTACCTGTTTAGTTCCAGTAAGCTCGCCCATTGTGAAAGCACCGTTGGGAATCTTACGCATTACCAACTGCGAATCTTTATAGATACTGTTCGTCAACCCGCCGTACGGCAGCGCAGCAGTACTGACGTAGTAGTTCACCGGATAACTCGAAGCGGACGAACCGCCAGTCAGATCAATCACCATAACCTGCGGCGGTGCATCCACCGACCAGGCCGTGACCTTGGCTTTGGCTTTGGCTACCTGGGTCAAGTTCTCGGGCCAGTCCGCGCCCGCGTTCCACACGATGGAACGACTTCCCGCCTCAACCTTTTTACATACGTCGCCAGAGAGGCGCGTCACAGCGCTATCCGGAAGTGCGACGTTGTTGGTCTCAATGCCCAGCGTCACAATCGCAGGCTCACCACTCAATGTGTACGTAATATCCACAATGCGCGTGCCTGTGCGTTGCGTCATCACCACATCTGAGACCAACGGCACGGCATAGGCCGAGCCCACGGTTCCCAGAACCGTCGCGACCGCCAAGGTCGCCATCAACACGCGTTTCCTCATCTGCTTCTTCATCTGTTTTCTCCTGTTTTAAGGGCGAACGACAGCTCACCCTGGGTTGTTATTACCGTGACTACATCTCGCCGCGCGAGAATCCTTATGAAGTGTTCAACTGTCACAAAGATTACAGGGGGGGGGGGGGAGGATGTCAAGCACTTTTTGAAACTATTTTCAAATTCTTATTATAACAAGCAAACAAACCCTACCAAGACCGCCCCGTACCGGTGAAGACTTCTGCGTCTATCCGGCGCGGGGCCTTTCATAAACCATTAACAAAGGAGAAAACAAAATGTCACATTTCACAACAGTGGAAACCCAGATTCGGGATATCGGTGCTCTGCGAGGTGCCTGCACCGAGATGGGGCTGGTACTGGCCTCTGAGGCCGAGGCGCGGCAGCAATTCTAATTATGGCCGAAGACACGCTAAAGCGTGAACTACATACCCCGGAAACCGTATGTAGTTCACGCTTTAGCGTGTTGCCTGAGCAAAGGCGCGGCCATAATTAGAATTGCTGGAAGCGCGGGGTTATGGCAGCAACAAGCTCAGAGGCGAGTATGTGATCCGGCTCAAGGGTCCATATGACATCGCCCTTAATCAGGGGCACACCGGCAGCTACGGTCTTACTACCGATTGGTGGGACGGCCATGTAGAGCGTGAGGTCGGCCCCGAATACGGTCGTCTGCTCCAGCTCTATGCTGTACACAAGACGCAGATAGACCTGAACGCCCTTGGGCGCATCCATGTCCGGCGGGCGACCCACATCATCTACGACAACGCTGATCGCAAATGGGTGGTCACTGACATGCTTGATAACAAGCTGTTCAGCCACCCCTCGCGTGAGGTCTGCCTGGAGTGGGAGCAGGTCTATCTGGAGAAACGCGAAACACTTAAACACGGAGGTGTGGCGTGAATTCAGTAGCGTCCCATAGGACGCTTAATTGCTATTCTCTCAACTCCTGTCGCAAAAAACAAGAAATTGAGGTGGCTGTTTTTATAAATCATTGGCGCATAAAAGGTTGAATATCCAATATCCAACAAGGAACTCCCAATATCCAAGGAGGGAATTGCTTCGCAATAATATCGTTCTGTGATTAAGGGAGTATTGTAATGAATAAGAGCGCTGTAATACTTACCCTGCATGGCTTAATGCCTGACACTGGTTTCAGCTAATTTGCGTTGACCAGCAAGCAGTTCTGAGTCAAACGGAGGGGAAGAAAAACGCGGCTACTCTCTGCCGTATTGTGATGATAAAACAAAAGCGGCTTGCAGAAGAGAGAGCATTACTTAAGGGGCTTTGCCCCAACAGCTTACCCCACCCTGCCGGGGGCTTCCTTTTTTTGAAAAAATCGGAAAGAAAAAAACTTTAACTATTACCCAGCAGATAACGCTGCCTATTCAATTAAACCACCCGCTAAAAAAACTCTGGTTTGGGATTGATACTTTCCCCCTCTAATGTTATTTCCATTCGTCAAACGTTAAATATTTTTCATACTCTTTTCCAACGAAATATGGCGGAGACCATACGCTTAAAGCAATTGAATCTTCCTGGATTCTTTTTAACATGAATCTAGAATCCCCATGGTATATTTCATTTGGAGTAAGTGTTTTCATAAAATTCATGACTGCCATACGCCCTCGCAAGCTATTTCAGTATAGTTTAATTTTTGAATACGCCAGCTAGCTTTAGCTCGTAACTGATTAAAACTAATCCTTACCCTAAAGCAGCTTTCCGCCGCAACCAAATTAAGTTTTTATAATATGCGAAATGTTTTAGCACTGTCTATAAAGTTTATGGTTAGGAGCCCGCTGCTTTAGTAATAAACGCTACGCGTTTGAAGAAATGATTTCAGCTTTAATTTCTTAAACGTGGTAATGAAGTAGTGCAAGCATCTTGCTTGCGGATAAAAATAACATTAAGTTGGAGCTTTTGAAAAAAGCTATGTAGTTGCTTTCAATCAACAACTTATACAAACATGTGACTGGGTTTCTTGTTTTTAGTGACAGAAGTTGATTGAATAGCAACTAAAGTCTTCGCCCAGTGTTGGGGCATTCCTTCCTACTAACCAAAAGCCATCCTCCACACTTGGATTGTATATATCCTGTAGCTTTCCATTAGGAATAGCCGCTATAGTAACCTCACGCAAAAGATGTTTAGAGTCACTGTCATCTTCATACATAAAATGTATCAGACATGTTGTTGTAACATAATACTTGCCACCATATTCGGATATCGGATTAAGCAAACCTGGTTCATTTATGTCCTGTCAACCGCGCTTTTGCCTTACAACCAAAGATGTCTGGGACATTAAAACCTGGCAATCTATCAAGAAGCTCCCTGGTGATATCTTCGGCAATAGCTTGAACACAATCAGGTGAGTTATAGAAAATTTCATGAGATTCTATTCCAAAGTCAACTACGGCTTGAAATATCCAACGTAAGGTTAGTTTTTCAATTCGTTCAATTTCACCACTCGTTAGGGTGTTTGGGTCTTTCTCTGTCATATTTTCCTTTACCGTTTAAATACCCCACAATTAGCGTAATATTCTTATCTCACGCAGATATATTTTTACTGCAACTATTTTGATTATATAATAAAGCATGACCTAAATTAAAGCTATCTTTAGGATGGAAAATATATTTCACTTAATTGCTCTACGATCCCAGCCGCATTGCGCACCGAGAACCCTCTTCCCCGTCCAGCGTCACGGGGTGACCATGATTTGCGGTCTTTTGGTTTAATCAGCAAAGTAAAATCATCATCCTCAAAATTTAAAAGACTGTTTACCAAGATAATTTGAAACATACCACCCGACACAATCGGGATTTTTAACCCACTCCGCCGAGGTGCCTGCTTTCAAATGCTTTTAATAACCCTCCACCCCTCCACAAAGTACCAGCATCGTTCTCTGAGTTTACCCTGGAAAATCAGCGTGTAACGGGAGCAGCTGCGAGCGGCTTTTGCTCAGCGGACAGCCTCCTGTCAGTGCTCCTGGAGCAGGGTGGCAGGCTGGTTGCATTGGAAATAAAATTTATTTATCTGGTTGAAATGCTCAATATTATCGGGTATGATAAATTGTAATACAAAGGAGAGTGCTATGAGTACGGCTAAAGTTGCGATAACAATTGATGAAGGCTTACTGTCCCAGCTGGATATGCTTGTGAAAAAAAAAGTTTTTGCAAACCGCAGCAAGGCTATTCAGGAAGCTGTGGCTGAAAAGCTGGAACGTATAAATAACTACCGTCTGGCACGCGAGTGTTCCAAGCTGGATGTTGAAGTAGAGCAGAGCGTTGCTGAAGCAGGCATGGGTTATGAGGTGCATGAATGGCCAGAATACTAAGAGGAGATATTTTCTGGGCTGACCTTAATCCTGTAATCGGGCATGAACAGGCGGGCTTTCGTCCGGTTCTGATTCTTAGCCAGGATGTTTTCAATGAAAGATCTGGAACCGTGATTGCCGCGGCTCTGACGAGTCAGTCTCAAAAAGCCGGTTTCCCTTTAACTCTGGAACTTGAAAGCGCAAATCTTCAGAAAAAATCATGGGTTAAAATTTCTCAAATTCGAACTCTCTCTGTAAAAAGAATTGGAGAAAAAATGGGACGAGTTTCTCCGGAGGAGCTTAATGCTGTTATTGAAGGGTTAAATGAAATTATCGGATGAAGGAACCTACCATCAATCTTTATCCGCTATCTGGAAGATCGTGGTATTCTCGAAGAAGACTATTTTCGCAAGGTAGCAGCAAAAGCGGGATGTAAGTCAAAAGCATCTTACGCTGATACAGGATCTTTTTTACAGCGCCCGAATAACACGAACATCAGAACTTGTTTTTCGTAAAAGACTTCTCAATCATTGGCCAGAAAGCAAAGAGCACGCTTCCGGCTTCGCAATAGCTACGCCCGGACAGGTCGAGCTTCGCTTTTACGCCGTGACAGGAAAGCGTGAACAACAAACGGCTGCTGCGTAAGGTTTATTGTCCAGCCTTTCTTTGTCACGCCGCAGCCTTGGCGAAGGAGGAAGGCTGCTCCAAAGCGGGTGACACCGAAGCAAGTTCAGTAACTACTGAGAACATCACTGGTTGACTCATAATACATGACACCCAACAATAAGGCATAAAAACGAGTGAATCACAATCGCGAATTTCATCTCCAGCGTGTTCGCGAGCGGAATGTGTACCGGAAGTGGCTTCGTGAAGGGGTGCGTCGTTATTTTGGTCCTGAGGAGGATGATTCATTCAACCCAGGAGCCTGGTGTGTAAGAGAAGATCGTTTTTCTTAGACGCTTGTTTTAGGGGCTCAAACCACGCTCTAAGGGTTTTTTAACGGGGTTTTATTGCTGTAAGCTGTTGAGATTAAGCAGGTAACAGAGGCTTAGCGTCTGGGTGCATCGATAAGGCGCAGATCGGCTCATGCTTCAGTATAAAGAAAAGAGAAACAGTGATCATGCTGCGGTGATCCTCGGCTCTTCGCGGTTTTTCGTGGGATAGGCGGAGCAACATTTGCTTTCACAGCGAGGCCCGTCTTCGCCCTCCGGACTACGACCTGACATGGCAAGGACCTCACCTACAGCATTTGCGGCTAATTAAAGCCTTTTCTGTAGCCGAGGTCCGTGATCTCGGACGCATTACCATGAAATTCCGCTATTGAAAAAATGAAACTCCCATCGCCTCAATATTTTTTCGGACTGATACTCCAATCTTTTCAGCTAATCCCTTTTTTGTTTTATATTCTATTTTTAATATTTTGAATAAAACATGAATTTCTTCAAGCTCTTCAATAAATTTTTCTCTTCCTTTTTCGGTGTTTTCACCAAACATAGTTAGAGTACGTTTGTATTCGCCGGCAGTTAATTGTTCGAATTCAATGTTGCTCTTTTTTAATAATTTTTGGATGCTTTCTTGTTTTGCTTTTTGTTTTCTTCTCCCAGTTTGTTGAGGTGTTTTAGCTCTTCTTTATTAAGTGTTTTTTTTATTAAGAATATCCTTTGTCTCCTGATATTTCACATTCAGGTGAGTTACTTGAGCTTTTCTTTAGATGTTAATTTATTTTTAAAACGCGCAGCCTACAAGCCAATGCAACACTTAAAGAGTTGAAAACGGCCATGCGGTAAAGTACACTTCCTTTCATGCTATACATTACAAAAGAGCTTGTTGAATACGGTAGGGAGCGCAATATTTATTTAAAGGCCTTCCCCCAATGCAGGAGAAGTATTATGAATGCACGTTTAATTATTAGTATGGCGTTGCTTGCCAGTTCAACAGTAGCCGGAGATCTGCCGCCAAGCACCTTTGAGTATTCGCTCGGCGCGGCTACCGTGACGACGCTTGTGGAGCAACAGCAGACAATCAGTAAGGAAAAGCTAGTCGGCGCCACCGACAAGATGCTGGGGCGATATGCGGCCACAGGCGGTGTGTCAAATGCGATCAACGCTTTTCTCGTGTGTGCGCACGACAAGCGCGTACTGGTAGATACAGGACTTGGACTCAAATTATACGAAAACCTGAGCGCAACCGGCGTGCAGGCAGATGAGATCGACGCGGTGCTCATTACACACATGCACCGCGATCACATAGGCGGCTTGCTGCGCGATGGCGCGGCGGCATTCACGAATGCCGCAGTTTATATCGCGCGCAATGAATTTGATTACTGGAACAAGAGAGGCGGTGACGCACAGCGGATTGCGAATGCTTATGCGGGGCGCTTTCGTCTGTTCCGCCCGCAGCGGCTCGATGCGCAAGAGCCCGAGCCGCTGCTGCGTGGCATCACCGCCTTTGCCGCGGTTGGGCATACACCGGGGCATACTGTTTTTCTGGTGGAAGGTAAAAAGGAAAAGCTGTTGATTTGGGGCGACATCACGCACGCCGCGCCAGTGCAGGTGCCTCATCCAATGGTCTCCGTCACATATGACATTGATCCAGAGCAGGCAATCGCGACGCGCCAACGCATCTTTGAGTATGTTGTTAAAAACAAGATCCACTATGTTGGCAGCATGCATTTATCTTATCCGGGTATTGGTTACCTGATGCAAAACCAAGAGTCAAAAGCCTACGTTTTAGCGCTGGTCGATTACACTTATACCAACGCCATCAGCGGGGCGGAAATTTTTGTGCGCTCCGATGGCTACCGTACCGAAACAGAGAGTATCCCGGCGGGAGCGGCAAGGGGTAAGATTCGATCTCTCAAGGAGACCAACGAACAAGGTTCATACCGGCAGATAACTGAAAACAGTTACGACGACAAGGGATGGCGGATAAGCTCCGAAAAAAACACATATTATCCTGACTCGGAAATGCCTTATGAAACAGAAGAGAGTATCTACTTCCCTGAGAGTTACAGGTTGCATTACACCAAGAAGACGCGCCGCAATGCTGAGACTCGCTACTCCGTGTTGAATCCTCAGAGCCAGTTTGTCGCAACCGTTTCAGGCGGCGGCGAAACTGGCTGTCGAGGTGCTGGCGGGTGTTGCCGATGACCCTGAGATTAAAGTTCTAAACAAGGGCGGCAAAGCCAGAGAGCTGACATGGTCATCCGCAAAAATGGCGAAAACCTTTTCCATCCCCGAGGAGAACCGGTACGACACCGTGGAAATCAAGGTTACGCTGATGGCCTTGTGAGCCAAACAAAGATTATGAAATCCCATGGTGCGCCTTTGGCGGACAATCGCCCGGAATACGCTAATTGCTTCTGAGAAGCAACACTACACCCCAGGGCGCGCCTTTCAAGGGCCTGTTGCAAAATGCCGCTGTCACTTTTACAGTAACGTCTCAATAACCCGCTTTAGAGCAGCCTTCCGTCTTCGCGCTTCGCAGCTACGCCGGACACGGAAAGGCTGGACAACAAACTTTGTTTCCCCCCAACCCGCAGCGTTTGTTGCTAAAGCAGCGGGCTCTTAATCGCAAACTTCTGAATGAGAGCGACGACCTTCCGCACACCGCACAAACTCTTTTGGTTGCGGACAACCAGCTGCTTTAGTCGTAGGAGCGATCCCAATCTTTCATGACCGGATCAAAGCCCATGGCGGAGATGGCCTGGGCAACCTCGGCCAGCGGGCGCTGATCCGCCACCTCAAACTGGGCCTCGGCATCGGTCGCGCCGCTGTACCCGCCTGGGGTGGTTTTGGCACCAGCTGAGATTTTGGTCACGGCAATGCGCACCATTTTTTCGCGGAAACCAGGCAGCTCGCGGGTGGAGAGCACCATGGCGACATCCGGTAGGTTGGCCCGCAGTGCGCTCATCAGCTGCACCAGATTGGCATCTGAGACCGGCACTGGCGGCGGCTCGCCGCCAAAGGCCGGGCGCATGCGCGGATAGGAGATCGAGACGCAGCTGCGCCAATATTTTTTCTGAATATAATCAGCGTGCAGGCCCAGATAAAAGCCCTCCTCGCGCCAGTCGTTAATACCCAGCAGCGCGCCAAGCCCGACAAAGGTCATGCCAGCGGTAGCCGCCCTTTCAACAGCATCAATGCGGTTGTCGTAGTCGCTCTTGGGGCCATAGGCGTGCATCTCGCGATAGACATCGCGGTTGTAGCTCTCCTGAAACATGGTCACACCATCCACACCGCCAGCCACTAATTGGCGGTACTCTTCGGTTGTGAGCGCGTAGATCTCCACCTGAATAGAGGAGAAAAGGTGGCGTATTCGTCCGGCTAGTTCGACAAAGTACGCTGGCGGGGTGTTGCGCAGGTCTTCACCTGCAACCAGCAGAATATGACTGAAACCCTGACGCGCCAGACACTCAGCTTCGATCACTGCCTCGTCAACTGTGAGCGCACCCCGCACGGTTTTATCGGTGGCACTGTTGAAGCCGCAGTAACGGCAGCCGTTGCAGCAGAAGTTGGAGACATAGAGCGGGGCGAAAAACTGCACAGCGTGTCCGAATCGCTGACGGGTCCACCCCGCCGACACAGCGGCCAGCGGTTCCAGTGCCTGCTCAGCCGCTGGCGAGAGCAATGCCGCCAGGTTCTCGGCGTTCATGCTGCCGGCCGCGGTCAGCGCCCGCTCAACATCAATACGGGTGCGGGAAAGGATCAACTCCTGAACCCGCTGAGGCGGCCATTGGTTCAGGATCTCTTTAAAGTGTGCGGGTGGGGGCATGGCTAAAATGGTTAAAAGGGTTAGGGAGCTGACGAGTTAAAGCGACAACTTTAGCATAAATTCGTTTTCGTCACGACTGCATATCCGAAAACATTTGGGTTTTTATTTTTGCCGTATTTTAAAACATATTTTAATACTGCCAGCGGTCCAGACCCGCATATGAAATCCAGATGGTCTCAGGGTTGAGCGAAGTGGCGTAAGAGGAGAATATTAAGGTGAACTCTTCGCGCATATACTCCCCGGCGTAGAAGTACTCGTCATACAGATCATCCGCTGCATATTCGGGGTTATACGCCACTGGCTCGTCTGCCGGGTACTCAGGCTCAGCCGCCGGGTACTCAATCGGCTGATCAGCGTCCCTGATCGTCGTGCGCTCTTCAATCACAATCTGCCCCGGGTTTTGCTGTGAGATATAGGTCACTGGCTGA
Source organism: Kiritimatiellia bacterium (assembly GCA_028686345.1). GTDB lineage: Bacteria > Verrucomicrobiota > Kiritimatiellia > RFP12 > UBA1067 > M55B167. The sequence goes on along the minus strand of JAQUCE010000037.1, from coordinate 30,817 downwards.
ACTTGCACCTCAGAGGTGTATTTTTCCAAGGGGCGTTCGTATTGCACCACAGCCTCCTGCTGGATGATCACTGGTTGTTGAATCACAAGCGGGGTGGGCTCATAAAGGTAGTATGTGCGGTAAACCGGCCAGGGGTTATAGACATAGGAGAAGCCGCCATACCAGCCGCTGCGCCATCCGCCATAATACATCGACGAATATCCGCTGCCGCCATAATAGGCGCTGCTGTAATAGGGAGTGTGGTAGTTGTAGTACACCGGGCTGCTGCTTGAGAAGGAGAGCCAGGAGCTCCCGCTGCTCCAGCTAAAGCCCAGGCTGAAGCCTGAACGGTAACCATAGTCATAGAACGACGGATAGACCACCGGGCCGCGCCAAGCTGGCGTGAAGCAGCGGTTGTACGGGTTGTAGTAGTGGCTGTAAGGGCTGTAGCGGTGCCTATAGCTGCTGTGTCCGCTGGGATGGTAATAACGCCGGTCATGGTAGCCGCTATTGCGATTGTAGTTGCGGTTGTAATAGTCGGGGGTGCTGTCAGGGCGCCGCAGGGAGCCGGGTCTGCTGTTGCCGGCATATGGGCCCGGCCTTTGACTTTGCACACGATAATCGCTGCCTCCGGGCCGCTGGTCAGGACGCTGGTTACGGCTCAACTCGCTTGGGGTCCTGGCAGAGGGTGTCAGTGGTTTCCTCGCATTCAGTATTGAGTTGCTGAGGTGCGTCGGCGGCTTGCGCCCGGATTGTTGTGTGGGTGCATTTGCCGGCAAGGTGCCAAGGGCCGTGCCCGGCACTCTGCTCGCCGGAGTGGTTAGCCTGGTTGAGATGGGCGGGCGCGAGTATGTTTCCGGCCGAGTGCTTTGCGCCTGCGGTTGGTTGCTCGAGCCGGGCTCTCTGCTTGCGGGACGCAACTCAGCTGCTTCCGGATTACGGGCGGTTATGTCGGAGAGGTTGCCCATGCGTGTTGTACGCTCAGGGGCCGCGGCGCGGGCGGGCGTCGGCGACGAGTTGATTGCCGGGCTCCCGGCTGCGGGCTTAGACACTGCCGCCCTAGGCGGCGAGCCGATAGACGCGCCGCCTTGATTGTCCTCAGCGCGTACAGGCGGGGTGCGCGTGTGCGTGATCGGTTTTCTTGCGTTTGTTATGGGCGAGTCGAACTTGTCCGTCCGCGCGGGAGGCGCTGCCTGGATGGTTGCCGGCGACGGTGTACGGGTAGTCGCTGACCTTGTGTCCACCGCTGGCGTGCGGGTATTTGTTGATCTTGTGCTCAGTGCCGGCGCTCTGGCCGGAGCCGCCGGCTGCGGCGCAATCGGTGCTGACCGCACTGGTGCCTCCGGGGCACTGCGCTGCACAGGAGCACTGTCTTGCACTGGGGCGCTGCGTTGCACGGGTGGAGCACTACGCTGTGCCGGAGCACTGTATTGCACTGGGGCGCTGCGTTGCACTACTGGCGGGGCACTACGCTGTACCGGAGCACTGTATTGCACTGGAGCGCTGCGCTGTACCGGCGGAGCACTACGCTGTACCGGAGCACTGTATTGCACTGGGGCGCTGCGCTGTACCGGCGGAGCACTACGCTGTACCGGAGCACTGTATTGCACTGGAGCGCTGCGCTGTACCGGCGGTGCGCTGCGCTGTACCGGCGGTGCACTACGCTGCACCGGGGCACTGTATTGCACCGGGGCGCTGCGCTGCACTGGCGGAGCACTACGCTGCATCGGTGCGGCGGGTGCGTTTCCGGATAAATTGCGCGAAGCACCGAAACTGCGGGAGCTTGATCCGCGACTTTGGGCGTTTGCACTCAGTAAAGCTGCCATCGCTGTAATAATGATGATTAATTTTGTTTTCATGATAAGCCCCTTTCTCTCTTTAAAGGTTGTCCTAAGATTGAGCTTCCTCTCATTTGTCTCTATTGTAACTCTATTCGCAGGAAAACTTCAACCTTAATCCGCAAAAAATTCAATAATTTGTTTCAAATGACCGATTTAATCGCATTTTTGATATATTTCGCTATGAAACTGCCCTCAGTCGACTTCCTTCGACACCCAATATCTTTTGCAGAGACTCGCGGGAACGCGTAGTACAAAATGCCGTCTCTCAGTGCCTTTGCGGCAAAAATCAGGTGTGCTGAAATTTTTGTGGTTGCTATTCAGCCCGGTTTTCGGGAACATACATCTGTTTTGAGTTTTGAATCTCATAAGGATAAAGGGTTTTATGTCGAATTACTCCAGTTTAGATGTCATCTCGTCGCTGTGCAAGCGCCGAGGATTTATTTTCCACAGCTCTGAAATTTATGGCGGGATCCCCGGTTTCTGGGATTACGGCCCTTTGGGCTGTGAGATGAAGCGCAATATCAAAGAGGACTGGTGGAAAACGATTGTCCGCAACCGCGAGGATGTGGAGGGGCTGGATGCAACTATCATCATGCACCCGAATATCTGGAAAGCTTCCGGCCATCTGGATACCTTCTCTGACCCCATGACAATGTGCAAATCCTGTCAGAAGCTGATGCGCTCGGATCAGATCTGGGATATGTTTGCCGACAGTGATGCAGGGCAAACACTTCAGAAGCTCCTGGATGAGAGCAACGGCGAAGTCGGCAAGCTTTTCGCCTGGTGCAAAGGGCGCGCCAAGGGGCAAACCCCCAACCTGCCGGCCGTGCAGGAGCCGGCTGTGCTGACTGTGGCCTATGAGAAACTCTTGGAGAATCCCGCGGCTTATTCAGATTTAAAATCCCTCTACACCCTCTTCGCCAATGCCGGTCGTGCGGATGGGTCGGAGATCTGCCCTTGTCCGCACTGCGGCGGAGAGTTGACCGAGCCGCGCCCCTTTAACCTGATGTTCAAGACAGTGGTGGGGCCGATTGACAATGAGAAGAACGTGGCCTACCTGCGCCCTGAAACCGCGCAGGCGATCTTCGCTCAGTTCCTGAATGTGCTGGCCACCAGCCGTCAGAGCGTGCCGTTCGGGATCGCGCAGATTGGCAAGTCGTTCCGCAATGAGGTCACGCCGCGCAACTATACCTTCCGTTCACGCGAGTTTGAGCAGATGGAACTTGAATATTTTATTCGCCCGGATGAGGCGGTGGAGCTGATCAGCGGCAAGGTACTCACCTTGGCGGATAACCCTGACCTCACCACGCCGGATCCTGCCTGGGGCTGGGAGGTCTGGCACCGCTACTGGGTGGAGCAGCGCAAAATCTGGCTGACCGCCTGCGGCCTGCCGCCTGGTTCGTTTGTTGAGAGCGTGCATGCAAGCGACGAGCTGGCCCACTATGCGCGCGCCTGTGTTGATATTGAATACAGCTTCCCCTTTGGTATCCAGGAGTTGGAGGGTATTGCAGCCCGCTCTGATTTTGATCTCACGCAGCACCAGAAACATAGCGGCAAGTGCATGGAGGTCTTTGACGAGCCGCTCAAGCTGGCTGCCAAAGAGATGGATGACCAGGCGCGCACACGTTTTATGGAGAAGGTGGTTGCCGAGTGGCTCGCGCACAACAAGGATGAGGGCGATGCCCGCGCTTTTGTGGCCAAGCTCTTTGAAGGACGCTATATTCCCCATGTGATTGAGCCCTCCGCCGGTGTTGACCGGATGATGCTGGCACTGCTGTGCAACGCCTATGAGGAGCAGAAGCTGGTGGATGAGAAGGGCAAAGAGGATACGCGGGTGGTGATGCACCTGAATCCCCGCATCGCGCCAATCAAGGTGGCGGTCTTCCCGCTACTGAAAAACAAGCCGGAGCTCTTCAACCGGGCCCGCGAAATATTCGAGCACCTGCGCCGCCGTTACGCCGCCTTCTGGGACCACAGCGGCGCCATTGGCCGCCGTTACCGCCGTCAGGACGAGGTGGGAACCCCCTGGTGCGTAACAGTCGATTTTGACACGTTGGAGAATGGCACGGTCACCGTGCGTGACCGCGACACCATGGAGCAGCAGCGCATGACCCTGGATGAGTTGAAGGCCATGATGGATGAGGCGCTGCTGGTTTGAAAACATTTCGAGCGAATCGAGTGAAGCGATTCAGTCGATCCACTCGAAAAAACCAACCCCTTGCGGAAGGGGCGAAAACCCCTGACAAACCATGAACCTTGAAGATTATGCAGTACCCGACCTTGACCGCGTCAACCGACGCGGCATGTCGGAGGTAATTTACGGTGCTGGCAAGAGCGCCGCGCAGATCATCGGTATTATCAAAGCTCTGAACCAGGCCGGGCAGAATGCCTGCGCCACCCGTGTCTCCCCTGAGCAGGCCGCAGAGATCAAAATCGCGCTGCCGGGTGCGGCATATCACGCTGTGGCCGGTCTGCTGACCTGTGATGTGGCGCCGCTCCCTGAAAAACGCGGTTGTGTGAGTGTGATCTGTGCCGGCACCTCGGATATCAAGGTGGCTGAGGAGGCGGCCATGACCGCCGAGCGCCTGGGGGTCAATGTCAACCGTGTCTATGATGTGGGAGTGGCTGGCCTCCACCGTCTGCTCTCCCGTCTTGATCAGTTTAAAGACGCTGATGTGCTGATAGTGGTGGCTGGCATGGAGGGGGCACTGCCCTCGGTTGTGGGCGGTCTCACCGCTCAACCCCTGATCGCTGTTCCCACCAGTGTTGGTTACGGCGCCTCCTTTGGCGGCATCGCCGCCCTGCTTGGCATGCTCAACTCCTGCGCTGCCGGCATCACGGTTGTGAATATTGACAATGGGTTTGGCGCGGCTGTGGCCGCCGCTCTGATTGTGCGCCGGATTATCTGATTCCGCTGCGCGGAATTTACATTTTGGATTTTAGATTTTTGGTTTTAGAGGTGACGCACTGACGATAGAGGCGACGATGCTGGTGGACGATTTTATGTATGATACCAATCGTCCACCAACATCGTCGCACAGCATCGTCAACCGATGTCGCTGGTAGAGCGACTACTAAGGCGATTTTGACGCTTCGCCTCTGTATGTTGTTGCACATCAAGTTGTTAAATTTGAAAAAGCCTGTTTTTGGCGCTTAGAAGGCGATTTTGGGTGTGTTTTGGAGGTTTTAAGAGGCGTTTTTTGAAACCACAAGGAACCGCGCAGCATAGCCGCAGTCAATTTTTTGCCACTGAGACACTGAGTGGCACAGAGGGCACGCTAGGTTGTTTTTTAGGTAGAAAAATAGAGGGGTAGAAAAATAAGCTAAGCTGTTAGCTTTCATTCATAGTGGGCACTAACCACGCAACACGCGCGCTTAAGTTGCAAACATAAAGTGAACGATAATTGCTCTCGGAAACTTTGCATATTCTGCGCTTTTTTGCGGCTTGTTTCGCAGTCATCCACCGCATAGCGGCGGATATACTTCACAGTCATCCACCGCATAGCGGCGGATATACTTCGCAATAATCCACCGCATAGCGGCGGATATACTGTGTTGCTTTCAGTATGTCCGCCGCGATGCGGTGGACGGAAATTATAGTCGTAGCCGACCTTCCGTGCCCGGCGCGCGACTTGCGAGCTTCATCCAAGTTGAAACTGTAGGGCTGGCTCTGTGAGCCAAACAAAGATTATGAAACCCCGAGGCGCGCCTTTGACGAACAATCGCCCGGTGTCCGCAATTGCTTCTGAGAAGCAACCCTACACCCCGGGGTGCACCTTTCATGAACCTGCTGCAGTATGCCGCTCACAGAGCGGCTGCTACACCCCGGGGTGCACCTTTCACGAGTCTGTTGCGAAATGCCGCTGGTAGAGCGGCATCGGTTGACGATGCTGTGCGACGATGTTGGCGGACGATTGAAAACTCCGCCCCTGGAAATCGTCCACCAGCATCGTCGCCGCTATCGTCCACCGGAGATGTGTCCGGCCTCAGCAGCTCCGGTTTCCAAACCGCCATGTCCGATTGGAAATCGGAGCTACGTTGCCCCCGCGCCAAAGGCACGACCTTTTTACGCGCGCACTTCTTACTCCGCGCCCTGCGCGGATTTAAGCCCTTACCGATGGGCAAGACAAACATCTTGCTCCTTAAAAACATGCTGTCAGGGGTAATCTTAATCCCAATCCTCGTCAAACAGCGGCTGCCTGTGGCTGGTCAGCACCTGAAAGCTGTAGGTTTTGCTTGCATTTTTACGCTCAAAACGTCATTCTAATAAAGACATAATAATAGAAAGAACTGTATGATAACTTCCGCTGCTGATAAACTGTGCCTTCACATAATCATTCGCTTAACTTTCATGCTCCTGCTCTGCCTAGCGATCCCCGGCTGTGACAGGGGCGCGTCAAAGCGACAGGCCTCTGGTCAGGATGGGCGGAAACATGTTGTCACCACCTTTACGATCCTGCAGGATATGGTTCAGAACGTTGCGGGTGATCATGCGATGGTCGAATCAATCACCAAACCCGGCGCTGAGATTCATGAGTATGAGCCAACCCCCAGGGACATTGTCAAGGCGCAGTCAGCTGATTTAGTGATCCGCAATGGAATGGGGCTGGAGCGCTGGTTTGAAAAGTTCATGGGCAGTGTGCGCAATGTCCCGAGCGTAGATCTCAGCGAAGGCGTTGTCCCGCTGAGTATCGGTGAGGGGCCGTATGACGGTAAGCCCAACCCGCATGCCTGGATGTCGCCGAGCAATGCCCGGATCTATGTTGAAAACATTCGCAAAGCGCTCGTGGCGCTGGATCCAACCAATGCCGAGACCTACAATGCAAATGCCGCTGCCTACACCAAAGAGATTGAGGCGATTGAGGCTCCGATGCGGGAGACACTGGCCGGGATTCCAGAGCAGCGTCGCTGGCTGGTATCCAGCGAGGGGGCCTTTAGCTATCTGGCGCGTGACAACCAGATGCAAGAGCTCTTCCTTTGGCCGGTCAATGCCGACTCCGAGGGGAAGCCGCAGCAAATCAAGAAGGTTGTGGATACGATCCGCGCCAATAATATCCCTGTTGCCTTCAGCGAGAGCACGATCAGCGATAAGCCTATGCAACAGGTTTGCAAGGAGAGCGGTGCCCGCTATGGCGGTGTGCTCTATGTCGACTCGCTGACCAGCGCGGATGGGGTCGCGCCAACTTATCTGAAATTGTTGCAGTACAACGCCGAGACCATTGTGAACGGTTTTAAAAAGAGTCTCGATTAATCCGGGCAGGCGTGCTGACAAGCATAGCATTCATAAAAGAAACGGAGAGACGTAATGTCACATGGATCAACAAAGCTTAACAAAAATGATATATCCTCTGAGATCGACCTGCATGTCAACGAGGTGACCGTTGCTTACAACAACGGGCACGTAGCACTGTTTGACACCACCTTTGACTTGGGTGCCGGTACGATCTGCGCGTTAGTCGGTGTCAACGGCAGCGGCAAGTCAACGCTGTTCAAAACGATTATGGGTTTTCTGACTCCCACGCGCGGCAGCGTGACAATCGGCGGCAAGCCAGTGCAGGTCGCGCAAAAACAAAACATGGTTGCATACATCCCGCAAGCAGAGGATGTTGATTGGGCTTTTCCTGTTAGTGTTATGGATGTTGTGCTCATGGGCCGCTACGGCTACATGAATTTTCTGCGCATACCGCGTGCAACTGATCTGGAAATCGCCATTGAGTCGCTTCGGCGCGTGAACATGCTTGATTACAAGGAGCGCCAGATCGGCGAACTGTCAGGCGGACAAAAAAAACGGGTGTTTCTCGCGCGCGCACTGGCCCAGCGTGGCCGTATCGTGCTGCTCGATGAGCCCTTCAGCGGCGTTGATGTGCAGACTGAGGCGGCGATCATCGAGCTGCTGCGTGAATTGCGCGCTGACGAGCACCTGATTCTAGTTAGCACGCATGACCTGGGATTGGTGCCAAGCTTCTGCGATCAGGTGGTGATCATCAACCGCACCGTGCTGGCAGCCGGGCCGACGCACGATACCTTTACGCAGGAGAACCTGGCGCGCGCCTTTGGTGGAACGCTGCGCGATCTGCGCATTGACCATACAGACGCGCCTGATGGCACCAGCAACGAATTCCGTGTGCTGAGTGATGACGAAGAGCCGCTCATCTTCGGCCACGATGGCCGGCTGGTTGACCATTGGCACCCTGGAATCGACGAGGAGGAGAGTAAATGATTGAACTGCTTCTAACGCCGCTGCACTACGAGTACATGATCAAGGCCATTGTTGTCAGTGGTGTGATCGGCGGTGTCTGCGGATTGTTGTCGTGCTTCGTGACCCTCAAAGGGTGGTCGCTGATGGGCGACGCGCTCTCGCATGCGATCGTGCCCGGGGTGGCTGTCGCCTACCTGGTTGGTTTGCCGTTTGCGCTTGGAGCCTTTGCCAGCGGCTTGCTGGCAGCGGTGGTGATGGGAGTGGTCAAAAGCAAGACCCGTATCCGCGAGGATGCGGTGATCGGCATTGTTTTCACAACCTTCTTTGCCGCCGGGGTGCTGATGATCTCGCTCTTTCCCAGTAACATCAGCCTCAAGACCATTGTGCTCGGTAATATCCTGGGCATTGCTGACTCTGATATCATCCAGATGCTGGCGATTTCCGCTGTTGCACTGCTCGTTCTTGTTTTGAAATGGAAAGACCTGCTGCTGTTCGCCTTTGACCCTAATCAGGCTCAGTCAATTGGATTGAACACTACGCGCTTGAATCTCATGCTGCTGATCCTTTTGGCAGCCACGGCCGTTGCGGCGCTGCAGGCGGTTGGCGCTGTGCTTGTGATTGCCATGCTTGTGACACCGGGCGCAACCGCCTATCAGCTGACCGACCGCTTCGGGCGGATGATGCTGCTTGCCTGCGGCATGGGCATTGTCACGAGCATGCTTGGCGCTTACATCAGTTACTTCCTCAACGGCTCAACTGGCGGCTGCATTGTCTGCCTCCAGACCCTTGTGTTTTTAATGGCATTCTTTTTCGCTCCTAAGTACGGTATTGTCGCCGCGCGCCGCAAGGCGCGGCGCACGACAGACGCGCTGCTTATCTCTGGCGATGCTCACCCTGTGCCAGCACTGAGAGGCTTATGAACCTATCCTATCTTATTGAACCTTTCCAATATCGCTTCATGGTTGAAGCAATGCTGATGGCTGCTTTGGTTGGTGGCACATGCGCGGTTCTCTCGTGTTACCTCGTGCTTAAAGGGTGGTCGTTGATGGGTGACGCCGTCAGCCACGCAGTCCTACCCGGGATAGTGTTGGCGTATATCGTGGGCGCGCCACTGGCTGTGGGAGCTTTTCTGGCAGGGCTGCTCTGTGCGTCCGGGACTGGCTGGATCACGAACCACAGCCGTCTCAAGGGCGATGCTGTGATGGGTGTGGTCTTTACCGGCCTGTTCGCCCTGGGACTTGTAATGTTCACCAAGGTCACAACCGACGTTCACCTGAACCATATTCTGTTCGGCAGCCTGCTCGGCATTGAACGCAGCGACATGCTGCAGGCTGTGATTGCCGCCACTCTGACACTGGTAATTCTCGCTGTGGTGCGCAAAGATATTTTACTTTATTTGTTTGATGCCAATCAGGCCCGGGCTGTGGGCCTTAACACAACCTTTCTGCACTATCTTTTTCTTGCCCTGCTGTCGCTGACGATCGTTGCTGCGCTACAGGCTGTTGGCATTATCCTGACCGTGGCAATGCTGATCGTGCCAGGTTGTATTGGGTTGCTCCTCAGCGATCGCTTTGGACGAATGACGGCGATTGCTTCAGGCGCGGCAATTTTCAGTGCGATTGCGGGGACATATCTCAGCTATTTTCTCAACGGCGAGACAGGTGCCTGCATTGTGCTAACCCAGGCAATAATCCTTACGCTTGCGGCACTTTTCGGGCCCAAGTACGGCATCCTGTTCCGTGCCCGGGCAGCGCGTCGGGCAGCTGCCGGACGGGAGCAATAACGAGCGGCTCTATCCAGGATTTAGCGTGTCCTGTGAACAGGGACGCGGCCATAATCAGAGTTGTTGGAAAAAAGCGGCGCACCTTGACAAAGGCTGCAATTATTGCAATACTTTCCTCAATTCAATAAAACACATTGTTCAAATACGGACGCTAGTGTGAATCATTGGGCACGAGAAGAGCAACGCAAATAAGAGAAAGAAGGAGTTAACAAATGGAAGATATTGCCGGCAAACTACAAGGGTGGGTAGCACTGTACGGATTAAAAGCAATTGCCGCGGTGCTGATTTTTGTCATAGGCCGCTTTGCTGCCACCAGTGCGCGAACGCTTGTGAAACGGATGTTAACAAAAAGCCGCGTTGATGCGATACTGGTCTCCTTTGTGACGAACGTGTCTTATGTGACGCTCATGTTGTTCGTCATTATTGCTGCATTGGGCCAACTCGGCGTGCAGACAGCGTCATTTGTAGCCGTACTTGGCTCAGCCGGTCTTGCCGTTGGTCTAGCCTTGCAGGGCTCTCTGGCTAACTTCGCCTCCGGTGTGCTGATGGTAATCTTTAAACCCTTCAATATCGGAGACTACATCGAGGCCGGCGGAACAGCAGGAGTGGTGGAGGAGATCGGCATCTTCACCATTGATCTGAGATCACCGGATAACAAAAAGGTAATCGTGCCGAATGGCAAAGTAATGGGAGATAAGATTATCAACTACTCGGCCAAGGAGCGCAGACGCGTGGACATGATTGCCAGTGTCAGCTACAGCGATAGTCTGGATAAGGTGCGGAAAGTGCTCGAAGCCATACTATCCGAAGATGAGCGCATACTCAAGGATCCAGCACCGACCATTGGTGTGGTCGAACTTGCCGACAGCTGCGTCAAGTTTGTGGTCAGGCCCTGGGTGAAAACCTCAGATTACTGGAGCGTCTTTTATGCCACTCAAGAGAAGATCAAGAAACGCTTCGATGCTGAAGGCATCACCATTCCCTTCCCGCAGCAAGACGTGCATCTCAAGCAATAACACAGGAATTGTCCTTTCCAATAAGTTGCCTGTCGAACGTTTATAGGAGGTTAGTGTAGTCGTCGCTCTGTGAGCGACATATGCCGCGCGCAGAGCGGCTACTACACGTGCGACAACTCTTGCAAACATCTAAAATTCTGTGCCTCTGCTGCTCTGTGGAAAATTTTTGAGGGGTAGAAAAATAGAGGGGAAGAAAAATGGTAGCGTGATAGATTTTTTTGCCCGCGAATCTCCGCGAAAGGATAAGGGTATTTCATCCCTGCCTCGGAGGGTCGCTGATCGCTTGAAATACCCTTATCACAGGAATACCTACAATATACAGGGCTGGATTGCGTTATAGCCAGAAACTCTCCGCGAGGTCAGTCGCTATGCGGCTGAAAAGAGGCGATTGTATCCTCCATCCACTGCGCAGCGTGATCCATCATCGCATCCAGCGCTTCTCCGGCGATTGTTTCGTCGGCAGCACGTGGCGGCGGATACAGGGGGGGGCCGATCACCTGGTGGAATCGCAAGCGGCCCGGGCGCGGGCTGGCATCGCTTTTATCCCGTGGTGCCAGCACATAAACAATCGGCAAAATAGGTGCCTGATGATAGTAGGAGAGGTAAAAAGCACCGGGCTTGAAACTAAAGATCTCTTGGCTCATGAGGCACAGATCGCCCTCCGGCATAATCAGAACATGACGTCCGCGGCGCAGAGCTTCGCCTATTGGCTTGATGATTTTTTTGAGGCCCCGCGCCCCTTTGGGAATGGGGAAGGCCCGTAAAAAGCGGAGCAGACGGCGGACATAAGGAACTTCGTAATTTCTCTGTGCCACCGCTGTATAGAGGTGCCGGGGGAACAGCGTGTAGTTGATAAAGATCGTATCTAAATAATGACAGTGATTCGAGATCACAATACACCCTTGCTTACGCAGGATACTCATGTTTTCCCTGCCGCTGACCTTGAGCTTAAAATAGAGCGCGCAGGCCCCGACCAGCAGGGTACAGATAAGGTAGACGGGCATGGTCAAGATCTCAAACCACCAGTCAAAATAGATAAATTTATAAGGCTTTTTGAAATCAATCTTCTTCTTATCCTGCGTGACTGGGATAATCATCTCAGCTGGTATCTGCCGTCGCTGTCGATTGTCTCTCTTCATATAGAATTGCTCGGAGTTCAGGAGTCAGAGTTCAGCATGCCTGCAAACATGCCTCCTGGCTTCTCGCCGCCCTCTTCGCGCTTTATTTTGAGCCCTGCGAGCTATGGTGTTGCAGAGCTTCCGCATAAAGTGCTTCCATTTTATCCAAGCACTTTTCCATGTTGTAGTTCTCCGCCATGGCCAGTATCTTTTGCTTATGCGCCTTCAGCTCCGCTCTGTTTTCAAACCAATAGTCAATTTTACCGGCAAGGCTATCCGCATCATCGGAGGTGAAAAGAAACCGGTCATCAAGCGCAAACTGCGTGGCGGCACTATGCTGCGAGTCGGCAATCAGACATGGCAGCCCGCAGCCGATCGCCTCTAAGCATGAGAGACTTTCCAACTCCACAATCGAGGCCTGCAGGAACATATCGGCTGTGTTCAGGTACGTGAGCTTATCAGCATCACTGATATGTTCGATAAAAGGTTTGACAGGCAGCTCCTCTCCCAATACTTTCAAAGCCTCCATATCCGCACCCTGACCGCAGAGAACCAACTGGATCTGATTGGCATATTTGGAGCGCTTGACCCCTTCAACCATTAGCTTCTGCCGTTTTTCAGGTGAAAGGCGTCCGATACTGAGCAGCACCAGCTTATCGCCGAACCACTCCGGGCGGCTCTCTTTTGTTTCCTTAAACTCAGCCGGTATCCCGTTTGAGACAACCCTGAGCGCACTCCTGCAACCGCTTTTTTTCATTATGTCAGCCGCAAACTGGGATGGACACTGTAAAAAGGGGACGCGATTGAACATGGAGAACATGAACAATTTGGCGAGGCAGTACTCTTTGAAGCGACCTTCCAAGCCCATCATCCCGAGAATGTTTTGCGGCTGGGCGTGGAATGCGCCGATCACCGGCTTGCCCATGGCCTTCGCGACTTTGACCGCACCGTAGCCGAGCACAAAGGGATGTTGCACTTGAATTAGATCAACATCTGCAAAGGCTTTACGCAAAACTTTTTTTTCAGGAATGCCCCATATAAAATCACCCTTTGTAAAAGCTTCCTTTGCAAGAGGCGGGTAAAACCCCCTGACTTGGAAAAACCTCTCTGTCTGCACTGATAGGGCAGCCACCACGGTAATCACGTGACCGCGTTTTTTGAGCCCTTCAGCCATACGGATAGTCGCGACATCGCCGCCGCGTCCATAGTTATATGCGTCAGTAACAAATGCTATTTTCACAAAATATTTCTCTTTTACTAATTTAACTTTAAAACATGTTTGACCAAAACGCCTTTATAGTATAATAGTTTGTATTAATGTGCAAGAGGCAAAGGTTATAACTGCTCGGGATGGAGTTTGTAAGTGCAGCGTAGCCGCAACCAAATTTTTGCCACTGAGACACTGAGGGTGCGCTAGGTTGTTTTTCGGGTAGAAAAACAGAGGGGTAGAAAAATATGGGCAGCGTTATTTTTAAGGTAAAAAATGATGAGGTACAGGAAAATAAACTAAGTTTTTTACGTCTATGTCCAGTGGTCTGAAACCGAAGGCGCGGCTGACCTCGAGTAGCTCCGGTTCCCAACCGGACATGTCCGATTCAAAAAGTTCACCACAGCGAGTTCTGTGCATGAGCTTGATCCGGCTTAGTTGGTGGCATCCCTGATTGCGTCACCCGCTATGCCAATGTCTTTTCCGGCCCCTTTGAACATGTTGCATGAACTTAACATCAATGTCATAACCAGCAGCACTAGCAGTGCGATAAATTTTTTCATAGTGATCTCCTTTTTCGTCCCTATAATAGACAATACCGCGATGCCTCTCAATAAGGTATAACCCCACCTAAAGCAGCTAGCCGTTACAACCAAATGAGGTTGTGTGATGTGCGGGAGGTCGTCGCTCTCATTCAGGAGTTTGTGGCTAAGAGTCCGCTGCTACAGTAACAAACGCTACGCGTTTGGGGAGTTGAGAGATTAGCGTCCAGCACGGGCGCCTGACCGGCTGATCACCCAGACATAACGCGCGCGCCCCTTCGCCCCTTTATAGGCCGGCACAGGGTGTAGTTTGAAATCCAGGTTCTCACCGCGCAGCCGCTTTTCAAAGGCCGGCTCAACCGAGGCGGACCAGATAGAGAGCGTACCATCAGGCTTTAAGGCCTGCATACAGGCGCGCACCCCTTCGCGCGTGTAGAGCTGATTGTTTCCCGAATGCGTCAGCGCGGTCGGACCGTTGTCAACATCCAGCAGAATGGCATCGTATAACCCAGAGCTTTTCTGAATGATCTCGGCCACATTGCAAAGCTTACACGAGACGCGCGCATCCTCCAGTGGCGAACCATTGAGCGCTCCAAAATAGAGTCTATTCCAGCGCACAACCGCAGGGATCATCTCAGCCACCACGATCTCCGCCTCAGGTCGCAGCATTCGCAGCACTTCACTGAGCGTGTAGCCCATGCCCAACCCCCCGACAACCACTCGCGGATGCCGTCGGCGGGTGATATGTGCGCATCCCAGGCGCGCCAGCTCAAGCTCTGATTCATGCGCCCGGCTGGTCATCAGCTCCTCCCGCCCAACATAGATCATGTACTCATCATTTCTTTTCACCAAGCGCATCACATTGTTGTCCGGAATCTCAACCTGCTCCACCTCTTCAAATATTTTCATATTGAAATCGTATCAAAATCCTAATCCTAATCCTAATCAAATTTTCCGCTTGTGGCAGCACGGTTTTAGTGATAAATTTAATCATTACATGCGTGCATAATCTAAATGAATGCATACGGTAATGAGTTATGGCAAGGGGCAAACAAAATGAACAGTAGACGGTCTTTTCTGAAGGTAATCGGCGGCGCTGCCGCTTTTACCATTATTCCCGCGCGCATTCTGCGCTCAGAGACAGCACCCAGCAACCAGCTCACGCGAGCACTGATTGGATTTGGGGGAATCGCGCACTCCGGCGCGCATCTGGGGTTGACTGAAACGCGTCTGGTGGCAGTCTGCGACCCGGATCGCCAACGCATGGAAGCTGGAATGCAGGCCGGGGAGAAGCTCTTTGGCGGAAAGGTCGATGGCTACCGTGACTTCCGCGAACTCCTGCAGCGCAAGGATGTCGATGTGGCCCACATCTGCACTCCGCCGCACTGGCACGGCCCGATTTCGGTTTATGCCGCTCAGGCAGGCAAGGATATCTGGTGTGAAAAGCCGATGACACGCACGATCGGCGAAGGCAAGAAAGTTATCGAAGCTGTCAAGGCCAATGGCCGCATCTTCCGTATTAACACCTGGTTCCGCATGTATGGCGGGTTTTACGGATTTGGAACTGAGGTGAAACCTATTAAGAAGGTGGTGCAAAACAAACTTCTAGGCACGCCCCTGCGCGCAGTTGTCGGAGCAGGACAGGGATTCTCGTTGAAGTTTGGCTGGACCGGCCTGGTGGATGCTGCGCCGCAGCCTGTGCCGGAAAATCTGGATTATGATCTGTGGCTCGGCCCGGCGCCGTACAAGCCCTACCACCCGCATCGCGTGCATGGCAACTTCCGCGGTTACTGGGATTATGACGGAGGCGGTTTGGGCGATATGGGGCAGCACTATCTGGACCCTGTCCAGTACATTCTCGACAAGGACAATGAAAGCCCGGTGCGCATTGATGTGGATGCGCCGCCGCAGCATCCCGAGGTTGTGGGCAGCTTCAGGCGTGTGACCATGAAATACGCTGATGGCACCGAGATCATCCTGGATGGCGACGGGTCATTGGAGAAGGAGCCGTTCATCAGTGGCCCGAACGGCAAGCTGTGGCCGGGAATGAAGTCGGACATCCCTGATCTGGACAAGCTCCTGTCAACACTGCCCGACCCCGCACCCCAGGATGCGAGTTTTCTCAACGCCTTGAAGAGCCGCATCCCCTTCCCTTTAAATGAAGAGAACGCTTTCCGCTCCTGCACCCTGGTTAATCTGGCGCTGGTGGCAATGCGCGCGGGACGCGGCTTTGACCTTGACCCAATTACGCTGCTCAGCCCGAACGATCCAGGGGTAAACCGCTTTATCGAGCAGCCGCTGCGGGCCCCTTGGACGATCTAAGCGCGGTCACCCGCAACCCCAAGGTTTCCAGTATTTTTAAAAAGAGGATTTGATGATGAAAAAATGGAATGTGATGGTATTGAGTGTGCTGGTATGTCTCTGCCTGGGGATGGCGCAGACAACTGGCGTGAAGTTTGAAACAACCTCGGAGCCGGAGCTGACGCCCGAGAAGATCAATACTTTGCTGACCTCGCCCAATCTGGCGGAGGTGGAGGCGCTCTGCCGGCAAGTCGCGACTGATGGCGTGAGTGATGCTCTGGTGCGGACAAAACTGTTTGTCGCGGGCCAGACAGTGAGCGCGCCAGGGGCGGCCGCCCAATACTTGCCGGCTCTGGAGGCACTCTATGCCAAGTATGCGAAAGAGAGCGCGTCATCGGTGCAGCAACTGTTTTTTATTGAGCAACTGCGCTGGGTTGGCACGCAACGCTCCCTGCCTGTGATCTTGGAGTTGAGCCGCGCGCAGGATAAGCATGTCGCAGCCTCAGCCCGGATGACACGACAGGCGATTGAGCATCGCTTTGATCCAGCCACGGTTGTCTTTCCCCCAACCAGAGAGCGCCAGCTGAATGAGGCGCTGAAAAAAGCAGATCAGGCCGAGAAATTCCGCCTGCTCTCAGCGGCTGTCCAGAGCAAGGGGGATTTGGCCTACCAAGCCTTTGCCGCGCGCCAGATCGAAGACAACCTGACACCAGAGTCGCTAAGCCAGTGGTGCGCGCTAACCCGCCAATGCGATCAGCCGAGTGTGACTGTGCTGATGCTGCGCTCGCTCAGCGTGCGTACTGAGCCTGCAATCTTTGATCTGCTGCTGGAGCTGGGTAACCACCCTGATGCCATGGTCTCTGCTGCCGCGCTGGCAATTCTGGCCCGGCAAGACACCGAGGTGCTGCGGCAGGCGCTGCCGGCGCGGCTGACGAATGTGACCCCGCAGAACTCCAAGGCTTTCGCGGCCTTTCTGGCAACCCTGCCCGCTGAGGTGGTCGTGCCAGCTCTGACAACCGCTTTTGCCAGTCAGAACGACCTTGGCAAACAGCTGACCTTTGAAACACTGGCCGCACATCCCGGCTCGGACGCGATGGTGAAAGCCGCTGTCAAGACAGCGACCGCGCCCGCCACAGAGGCGAGGTTGGCCCGAGCCGCATTCCGGTACTTGCGCACCACCGCAGGCGCTGGCGAGTGCGAGACACTGCTCGCCAGCCTCTCCGCCGTAAAAGGCGCTCTGCAATCCGAGGCCGTCCAAGCCTATGCCATGGCCGCCCGCATCCAGGGCAATGAGATTTACGAGGTTCGCCTGCTGCAGGCCTTGAAGAGCGCGGGCGCAACTCCCTCCGAGGTGTTGCTGGAAACTGCCGCACGCTCAGGCTCAGCACCCTTGCTGGCACACGTCAGCTCACTTGCCGCAAACAACAAGGATGCGCTGCGCGCGCTCTCCACCTGGCGTGACGGCATGGCCGCTCCGCAGCTGATGCAGGCTTTGGTGCAGAGCCCGTCCGACGCTTTTCTGCTGCGGGGTGTCCGTCAGCAGCTGCAAGCCACCCTGGCGGATGCCACGGCACTGATGCAGGGGTGGAGTGCGCTGAGGGCCGGCGGGCAGATATCAGCCGATGATTTGCGCGACTTTGCAACCATGATCAACCGTGCCTCGAATATCGCGCTCAATCGCCCAGTCTCTGCCTCACGCAATCAGGAGGCCGACCATGCGCCGCGCCTTATGACCGATGGCGATACCAGCAATAACAGCGGTTTCTGGAGCAGCGGCTCGCCGGTCGAGATCACGGTTGATCTTGAAAGTACGCGCCGCGTCGCTGCCGCGCATCTTTTTTTCTACGCTGGGGACGGACGCTATTACCAGTACCGGATTGACACCTCACTTGACAGCGAGAAATGGCAGCCCGCCATTGATAGGAGCGCGGATACATCTCCCTCAACACCCGAGGGCTTTCGCCTGAGCTTTGAGCCGCGCGATGCCCGCTATGTCAAGCTGACAGTCACAAAAAACAGCAACAATCCCTCCATCCATGTGAATGAGTTAATGCTCTTCCCCGCGGCGGAGATTGGCATGATTGATCTGGATTAACTGATGCGCGAAGCACTGTCAAAAACTCTGTCTCTCTGTGCCTCTGTGGTAAAACTTTAAGGGTGAAATAATAATTTTAGCTGCTTGACGAATTGACCGGTAAAACGCTACTATACTGCTTCTATGTGTAGTAACGCTGGTAATGAGGAATAAAGATGTTAAGTGAGCAGATTAAGATTACACTCTCTGAAGATGAGTTGCCCAAACAGTGGTATAACCTGGCGGCAGATTTCCAAGGAGCAATGTTGCCGCCGCTGGGCAAGGATGGTAAGCCGATCACCCCTGAGGATCTGGCTCCCATTTTCCCCATGAATCTGATTGAGCAGGAGATGAGCACAGAGCGCTGGATTGATATTCCGGAGGAGATCAGAGGCTACCTCAAGATTTGGCGCCCCACGCCGCTCTACCGCGCCCGCCGGCTGGAAAAAGCGCTCGGAACGCCGGCTAAAATTTACTACAAGAATGAGGGTGTCTCGCCCGCTGGCAGCCATAAGCCCAACACCGCCATTGCGCAGGCCTGGTACAACAAGCAGTTTGGTATAAAAAAGCTGACCACTGAGACCGGCGCCGGACAATGGGGCTCAGCCCTTGCTTTCTCATGTGCCTTGATCGGCCTGGAGTGTAAGGTCTTCATGGTGCGCATCAGCTTTGACCATAAGCCCTTCCGCAAGGTCATGATGCAGACCTGGGGTGCGACCTGCGTTCCCAGCCCCAGCATGGAGACCGCGATTGGCCGTAAGATTCTGGCTGAAGATCCCGACACCCCGGGCAGTCTCGGCATGGCCATCAGCGAAGCTGTCGAAGAGTGCATGCAGAGTGATGACACCCGCTACGCCCTCGGATCAGTCCTGAACCACGTTATGCTGCATCAGAGTGTGATCGGCCTGGAGGTCCAGGCCCAGATGAAGAAGGTGGGCGACTACCCGGATATCATCATCGGCTGCGCCGGTGGCGGCTCCAATTTCGCCGGTATCAGTTTCCCGTTCATCAACGACCGCATGCACGGCAAGGATATCCGCATTATCGGCACCGAGCCTGAGGCCTGCCCCACGCTGACCCGCGCCAAGTTCCGCTATGATGCCGGCGATGTTGCCATGTTGACCCCGCTCCTGCCCATGTTCAGCCTGGGTCACACCTTTGTGCCGCCCGCAATGCACGCCGGCGGCCTGCGCTATCACGGCATGGCCCCAATGGTCAGTCAAGCCCTGCGCGAGGGCCACATCGAAGCCACCTCGGTTGGACAGGTTGAATGTTACGAGGCGGCAGTGCTCTTTGCCAGAACTGAGGGATTCATCCCGGCGCCTGAAACAGCGCACGCCATTGCGGAGACGATTCGCCAAGCCAAACAGGCTAAGGAAGAGGGCAAGGAGAAGACCATCTTAATGAACTGGTCCGGCCATGGCATCATGGATTTGAAAGGCTACCAAGCCTACTTGGAGGGCGATCTCCAAAACTACCCGCTGCCAGACGAGTTGCTGGAGCGAGCGGAACGTTGCATGGATGGCCTGCCAATGCCGTGAGCTGATTTTGGATTTTGGATTTCAAAGGTCGGTTGACAATAGCGACGACGATGCTGGCGGATGATTTTACACATGATCCCGGTCGTCCGCCAAGATCGTCGCACAGCACCGTCAACCGATGTCGCCCGTGGAGCGGCTACTGCACGTGCGGCAACTCTTCCAAACATCTTAAAAACTCTGTGCCTCTGTGGCTGTGTGGCAAAAATTTAAAATATTTTCATTCAAGCTGGGCTCTTGCATCAGTATCGCGAATTCAGTATAATCCCGACAAAAGCAGCTGGCCGCCGCCTGTCTGTGTGCTACGCGCAGGCTGACAATCAAGTTGAGCTTATCAATGTGCGAGAGGTTGCGCGCAGGCCGGAGTGAACAAAGCGTAGAATGGTGCACTTTGACTCCAAAAAGTGATATGACCCTGCAAAACCGGAACCGCAAATATGTTTTAGGAGCAGCATGTCTCAAACATCCCAGCGCACAGATGGATATATCGGACGCTTGCAAAAGAAGTTAAACGTCAGCGAACTGGCGGATTTTCGCAGGCAGATGAACAAAGACAAGCCGCCTCTGCCAGGGCGTGTTCCAAAAGGTAATGATCTCTCGCAAGAGGGCGTTGAGTGCCGACGCGCTTTTTTACGCAAAGAGGGGTGCTGTCCGGAGATGCTCTGCAAAGACCTTCCCGGAATAGAACCTGAACAACTTAAGGGTGCTATTGAGAATAGTATCGGTTGTGTATCTATCCCAGTCGGCGTGATTGGGCCCCTGCGTGTTACAGGGTTGTATGCTAATGGTGATTACTTTGTGCCCTTTGCAACAACCGAGGGTGCGCTTGTGGCATCGTACCACCGCGGTGCGCATGTTGTCAGCCGTAATGGCGGGGTAACCTCGCTGTGTGTCTCAGAGTCTATCAGCAGAGCCCCGGCATTCACCTTTGACTCTATTGTTGATGCGGGAATCTTTATTGCATGGAGCATGAAACAGCTGGACACATTCAAGTCGCTGGCTGCAGAGACGACCCGCCACGGAAAACTGGTTGAAATATCACAAACCTTGAACAGCAATACAGCCTTTCTAACCTTTGACTATGAGACCGCCGATGCTGCCGGACAAAACATGGTCACAGTCGCAACCGAGCGGGTTTGCCGATGGATTGTTGCCAACACCCCGGTTAAACCTGTTCACTGGTACGTCGAGGGTAATTTTTCAGGCGATAAAAAGGCTACCATGCTCTCTTTTATATCACATCGCGGTCGCAAGGTTGTGGCTGAGGCGGAGGTGGCTGCCGCTGATGTTAAGCGGTTTTTACACTCCACACCTGAGGCCATGGTCGAGTACTACCGCGTCTCAAACATCGGCGCTATTCAAAGCGGCTCAATCGGGGTGCATGGCCATTATGCCAATGCCCTGGCCGCAATCTTTCTCTGCACAGGTCAGGATGTGGCCTGCTTGGCGGAGGCCTCGGTGGGAATCACCACCATGCAGGTACGTCCCAACGGCAATCTGTATGTCTCGGTCAGCCTGCCGAATCTAACGGTCGGAACTGTTGGCGGCGGCACCTTCCTGCCCGGGGCGCGTGATGCCCTGCGTATGCTTGACTGTGAAGGCAGTGGCAAGGCCTGCAAGTTTGCGGAGATCTGCGCCGCGGCTGTGCTTGCCGGCGAAGTCTCCATTATAGCCGCTATGACCGTCGGTGATTTTGCCAAGGCGCATACAACTTTCAGGCATGATGCAGCGCAATCTCGCCAAGCTGACCACGAGTGATACGCAGCGCCAAAGTACGCGGGGAAAGCATGTTTTTAATTCTCACTCTTCAGAGGGAGAGGGTATTGTGACAGGTAAATGCAAAACAACTCCGGATGCGGACTTCAGCTTTGTGCGTTATGCCAATTGCTGGGAGGATGCCGATATTCTTGTCAGGGCGCTGCAACCAGCACCTGGCAAGCGGTTTTTATCAATCGCCAGTGCTGGTGACAACTCGCTGGCCCTGCTCTATGGCGGTGCCAGTGTGGTTGCCTGCGATTTGAACCCAGCCCAGATTGCATGTGCGGAGCTGCGCAAAGCCGCTATTCGCGAACTTGATCATGGCCGCTTCTTATCCTTTTGCGGGGTGCATGCATCTGCGGATCGACTCACTCTGTATGAGTCACTGCGTTCGCATCTCCCGCTGGAGAGTTGTCAGTTCTGGGATGAACGCCGGGAGCATATAAATTCAGGTTTTATTCACTTTGGAAAGTTTGAACGTTATTTCGCGCTTTTTAGAGAGCGCGTGCTTCCATTGATTCACCGGTGCTCAATGGTTTACTCTCTTTTAGAGCGGCGAGGTGTTGAGGATCGACGCTCTTTTTACAGCTCGAAATGGAACAACCTGCGCTGGCGAATTATGTTTAAGATTTTTTTCAGCCGGGCGCTGATGGGGCGCTTAGGCCGCGACCCTGTCTTCTTTC
Organism: Kiritimatiellia bacterium; assembly: GCA_028686345.1. GTDB lineage: Bacteria > Verrucomicrobiota > Kiritimatiellia > RFP12 > UBA1067 > M55B167. The sequence goes on along the minus strand of JAQUCE010000037.1, from coordinate 8,778 downwards.
AGCATGTGGAGGGCAGCGTAGCATCACGCATTCTCGAACGCACTAAATACGCCTTTACCGAACTTGATCCCTCTCAGAACCCATATCTTTTATACATTTTGACCGGCAACTACGGGGCTGCCCTTCCCTTTTATCTGCGAGCGGAAAACTATACCCTGATCCGCGAGAATATTGAGAACCTTGAGATTGTCTGTGCTCCGGCTGATGCGGCTGCCAGTAAATATGGGAGCGATAGTTTTGACGGATACAATTTGTCCGATATATTTGAGTATCTATCAGAGGATCAGACATTAACGCTCTACTCCAGCCTGCTGCAATGCGCGCGTCCTCACGCGCGCTTCGCATACTGGAACATGCTGGTTCCGCGCAGTTGCCCGCAGTCGTTACATCCTGATATTATCGCACTCGAGGATGAGGCGGGAAATCTCTTTAAAGAGGATCAGGCCTTCTTTTATAGCCGTTTTGTGTTGGAGATGGTGCGATGAGTTTATTAGCGCATGAGCTTAGCGGTACAGCTGTTTTTCTAACCGCCTTTGCCTGCGTTATGGCCGGGGCTGAAATACTTGCCCGCCGGAACCTTCTCGCTGCTGAAACATCGCGCAAGGCGGTTCATCTGCTTGGCGGTCTGATATGCCTCTGCTTTCCTTTTCTTTTATCCTCCTGGATCTCGGTGCTTGTGCTTGCGCTCACCACCGCTCTGATTTTATATGGCGGTGAGCGCAGCGGGGCGCTGAAATGCCTGGGCAGCGTGCAACGCAAAAGCCGCGGCTCGCTCTATTTCCCACTGGCTGTGCTGCTGTTTTTTGTGCTGGGCAAGGATCGGCTCTGGCTCTATGTTTCAGGGCTGCTTGTATTGGTCTTTGCCGATACCGCCGCCGCCCTGGCTGGCACCCGTTTCGGCAAGATTCATTATCGGACAGCACCCAATGAACAAAAGAGTCTGGAGGGGACAGTTGCGTTCATGGTGATGGCGTTTCTGAGCATCTATCTCTCGCTTGAATTTCTCGGCGGCAATATCGGTCATACCACCGCTCTGCTCAGCGCTCTTCTGCTGGCAATTCTGCTGGCCGGTTTTGAAGCCATCTCAATTGGCGGAACCGATAATATCTTTGTGCCGGTAGCCACCTGCTATCTGCTGTTAAAGGTTACCGACAAACCACCGCAGGAGCTGCTTTTTCAGTGTATCAGTCTTGTCGGTGTGGCCCTCCTGCTCTTTAAAATCAACAATCGGCGGCGCACCTTCACCACACGCTCCCAGATTATTTTTCTGCTGTTCTCTTATGCCGCCTGGTCTCTGGGCTCGGCGGATTGGATGCTGCCGGTGGTTGCTGGTTTTATAATATATCAGCTGGTCACAAAATCATGTGATGCTCTGCGGAACACCCTCGGGGCGCGCGAGCTCCTGCGCCCTCTGCTGCCGCATCTGGTTATTCTCTTTGTGGCCAATATTACCATGCAACATGATTTCTGGTTTGCTCCGTTTTTAATCTCAGCCGCGGTTACAACCGCCCTCTGCGCGGAGCTTCGTTTTTTAAGCGACAATCCCCCGCAGCGTTTGCGTGGGACGGCTCTGCTCTGCGCGGCAGTTCTGCCCACGCTGATTCCGCTTTTGCTATGCCTGCCTTTTCAAGGCTGGGCAGTAATCCGGGCCCTCCCCCTGCTATTGATGATCTCGATCTCTTTTACCTATCTTTACCACTGTGCTGTGCAGCTCCCGGTGAATCCGTTCGTGATGAACTACTCACTGCCGCTCGTGTCAGCGGCAGCTGGCGGCATCTGTGCGCTCTTACAGGTCTGGGGTGTTCTTAAGCCGCTTGATCCAATGACCTGGGCGGAGGTATTCCGGTGAACCTTGTAATCAAACAGTTAAATCTCAAGCGCGCCGATAAAGTGATAACAGCGCTGCGGAGCAGTATCGCAACAGCGAGCGGAGTGTTTGATGGTTCGGCGGTGCGGCTGCCACCTCAGGCAACTCCCTTTGTTGCGTTCAGAGATGACCGGGTTGTCGCCTGCTGCGCCGCGCTCATGCAGAGCGGTGCCGCTACCACAGGCACCATTGGCTGGTTTGAGGCCCATGACGATCAGGAGGCGGTTAGCACTCTTTTAAAGAACGCTGTCGGCCAACTTAAACAACAAGGTGCAACAAGAGTGGTTGGCCCCATGGATGGTGACACATGGCACAGTTACCGCTTTGTTATCTCGGATTTTGAGCGCGCGCCCTTTATTAAAGAGCCGGCCAATCCACCTTACTATCCGCAACTTTGGGAGTCCGCCGGATTCTCGGTTGCCGAGAGCTATGACACCTTTGTGATCAATGAAGTTGAAAAGGCCGCCGATAAACTGAAACCCTTTTATCAACGGGCTGTACGCAATGGATATTGCTTTGAACCCATTCTCAAAAAAAATTATTTTGCCAAGCTACCCGTAATTCATGCGCTCTCCTGTCGGATATTTGAGAACAATGTGCTCTATTCGCCCATTGATTACAGCGAATTTGAGGCACTGTACCGCCCTGCAAAACCCATATTAAAGGATGGCCTCTCCTGGCTGGCATGGAACTCAGCGGGGGCGCCCGCCGGGTTTATATTTACCTACCCGGATCTCGTCAAAGCCGTCAACGCTATGCGCGGCGGCTCGGGCGTGCTGGCCGGATTGAACTTCCTTCTAAACCGCGGCAAAGCCACGCGCAGCTGCATTAAGAGCCTGGGCGTAATCCCGGAATCCCGCGGCTCTGGGCTGAGTTCCGCCTTGATGCATCTGGCCACCGCCAACAGCAGCCAGCAGGGATACCAACAGAGCCTGATGTGTCTGATGCACAGCCGTAATGATTCGCGCCGAATGGGGGGCTCGTTCGAAAGGCCATACCGCAAATATGCGCTGTATGAGGCAAAATTATGAATAGAGAGCAGAGCAACAACATTGTATCGCTGCTTGACGCTGCCGCTGCGAGGGTGGCCGCGCGCCCGGCGCTGTGCTACCAGGGCCGGGAGTGCACTTTTAAAGAGCTGCAGCATAGGGTTCAGCGCTTTGCCGCGGTATTGAGTTATCGGGGATTGAAGCCGGGCGAACGCGTGATCATCATGATACCAATGTCGCCGGAGCTCTATGTTGCGCTGCTGGCTGTTATCCGCTGCGGCGCAGTCGCGGTGTTTGTTGACCCATGGATCTCAATCACACGCATTGCCGCCTTTGCCTCATTTGCCGAGCCATCCGCTTTTATCGGCGTGCCCAAGAGCCACCTGCTGCGCCTGCTGAATCCAAGGCTAGCGGGTTTGAAACTGACCTTCTCCACCGGACGGGTCGCGGCCCGGATCCCTGCCCGCTACTCGATCAACCAAGGGTGCCGCGCACCGGCTCTGCACTCCGTTGAAGCTGTCGCAGCTGATGACCCCGCGCTGATCACCTTCACAACCGGGTCGAGTGACACCCCGAAAGGCACCAACCGAACCCACGGCTTTCTAATGGCGCAGAACAGCGCGCTCTGCGAAACACTGGATTACAGTGATCAAGATGTGGATATGCCGATGTTCCCGGTCTTTGCGCTGCGAAACATTGCCGCCGGGATAACCTCAGTCGTGCCTGAGATCAATTTCAAACGGGTTGCCGAAGCCGACCCGCAGGTTATCAGGCAACAGATACAGGATCATGGTGTCACGATGTTAACAGCCTCCCCGCCCCTGATTGATCGCTTGGCATCACTCGCAGCACCCCCTCCTCTAAAAAAGATTATTACCGGCGGCGCCCCGGTGACCGCCAAACAGCTGCGTGCGTGGAAGCAGGCCTTTCCAGCTGCTGATGTGAATATTGTTTACGGCTCAACCGAGGCCGAGCCTGTTGCCCATCTCGCGCTCGCGGAGCGCTTATCAACCGAGCATCTGCCTGGTGCCTGCTGTGGTAAACCTGTTCCGGCAGTACGCGCAAAAATTGTCAAAATCACGCACGACCCCATACCGCCGGATCAACTGGCTGAGTTCGAGCTGCCGCAAGGCGAGATTGGCGAGCTGGTTGTTGCGGCTGATCATATCTGCCGCGACTACTATCGTAATCCGCGGGCCGTGGTGCAGAATAAGATCCTCGAACCAGATGGCACCTGCTGGCATAGAATGGGTGACACCGGATACTTCGATCAGGAGGGGCGTTTTTTCCTGACCGGACGCGTGCACTCAACCATTATTCGTAACGGCGAGATGCTGCATGCGCAGCTGGAGGAGGAGCGGTTGCGTCAGCTCCTGCCCGACGCTGAACGTGTGGCAGCATTTGAAGAGCACGGAAAACTGGTGGCTGTTGTGCAGACAAAACGCGCAAACAGAAAAGATGCCGCGGAGCTTGATGTCGACCGTGTAATCTTCACCTCAAAGAGATTACCGCTTGATCCACGGCACAACTCGAAAATCGACTATGCGCAACTAAAGCGGGTTTTTGAGAAGTTACCTTAAAAGGGATAATGGAGTAATGAATGCCAGCAGTGAAGGGAAAAAAGATAGCGATATGAAAACAGAGCTAACGCCCCAAACACCTTTCCGTCTCAGGTTAAGCGCTTACCTGGCTGAGCGTTTTCCCCTGCTCAGCCATCTGAGCATGGTCTTCATCTACTTTCTGGCCAATCAGTTTCTGGCGCAGGTTCTGGGACGACCGGACAAACCCCTGCAGATCGGCTGGTTCACCCCGATCGGTATGCTGTTTCTATTGTGCATATTTTTTCATCTGCGCGTGTTTGATGAACACAAGGACTATGCCGAAGACTGCGTTCACTACCCTGATCGGGTTCTTTCGCGCGGACTCATAACCCTGACGCACCTCAAGTGGCTGGGGGCGCTGGCAATTGCGATTGAGTTTGCCTGCGCGGCTGTCAGCGGACACAATGCGGTTATCGCAGTCAGCGTTGCCATAGTGTTTTCCTGGGTGATGCTGCACGAGTTTTTTGTGCGTAATTGGCTGCGCGCCCGTTTCATCCTCTATGCCTTTGCGCACATGTTGATTATGCCCTTAATGACCGCCACGATCTTCAGCTTTACAATGCAACGTCCGTTCTGGGAGGCACCCTGGCTCTTCTGGGCTTACGCCGCGGCGGATTTTTTCGCCTTTTCCAACTGGGAGATCTCACGCAAAATCAGGCTGCCTGAGGATGAAATCGAGGGAGTCTCCACTTACTCCCGCGAGTTTGGAATGTTTAAAGCCGCCTACGTGGTCTTTGCGCTGCGCATACTGAACACAGCGCTGGCCTGGATTGTCGGTGTTTATCTCTCGCTGGGCCTCTTCTATTATGTTGGGTTGATAGTGCTGTTCTTCGGCACACTCGTTGGCATTGTACGCTTCCGTTGTCAGCCAAGCCGTAAATCCGCAAAGCACCTTGAATCATATGCAGGCGCATATATCATCTTCTTTTATTTCATTCTCGCCGCGGAGCTATTCAGAATCTACGGCATAACCTTCGGAGGTTCCCTGTGAGCAACCTGTTTGATCCCGGATCCACCGGCAGTGTCATTCCCGCCATTGGCGGTAAAGCCTTGAATCTTCTGCAGCTTAACGCGCTGTGCAAGATCCCTGAGTGGTTTGCCGTTCCCGCCAAATGCTTTGCCGATCTGCTTCAGGCCAGTGGTGTCGGCACCCGCATCGAAACGCTGTTGAAGGAGCTGTCGCCCGAGAACTCAGCCACCCGCGCCGATCAAATCATGGCGCTGATCGCGGCGGTTACGCTGCCGGCTGATCTGATCGAAGAACTTAGCGCCATGCTTAACAGCAAAGCGTGGGGAAACGACTACCTCTCGGTGCGCTCGTCAGCCGCAGATGAAGATGGCAAAGAGCACTCCTTTGCCGGCATTCATGAGAGCTATCTGTATGTCAAAGGGGTCGAGCAGCTCGGCCTGCATCTACGCAAGGTGTGGGCCTCCGGGTATGATAGCCGCGCACTGCACTACCGCCGGCAGAACCACCTGCCGCTGCACCCGGTGCCGATGGCTGTTGTGGTGCAGCGCATGATCCCGGCTAAAACCAGCGGCGTGATTTTCACCGCTGATCCCGCAACGCAAAACCCGCTGAAGATGGTGATCTCCTCGCTCTACGGCTTAGGCGAGGGGCTTGTCAGTGCCGGACTTGATGCCGACCACTACACCTTTGACAAGCACTCAGGGGAGATCGCGACCGTGGTTGCGGAGAAATCAAGGCAGATCCTGGTGGACCGCACGCTCGGCTGCGGGGTGCTGGAGTATGAGGTTGAGCAGGGGCTGCGCAATCTGGCTTCGCTTGCACCTGAGCAGGTCGTACAGGCGGCAGATGCTGCCCTTAAAATTGAGCGCTGTTTCGGTTGTCCGCAGGATATCGAGTTCTGCTTTGATGATTCGGGTCAGCTCTATATTCTGCAGAGCCGCGATATTACCACCGCAGGCGAATATGGACCGGCAGCGGGTAACCATCAGATCTGGGATAACTCCAACATCATCGAGAGCTACTCCGGTGTCACCTCACCCATGACCTTCAGCTTTATTCGCAATGCGTATGCTGTTGTCTACCGTTGCTTCAGCGAAGTAATGGGCATATCACGCAAAAAAATTGAGGAACATGAAGAGGTCTATCAAAATATGCTGGGCCTCTTCCAAGGGCAGGTCTATTACAATCTGCCGAACTGGTATCGACTGGTAAAGCAGTTTCCCGGATATAACTACAATAAGAGCTTCATGGAATCAATGATGGGGGTCAAAGATAAGACGGATACCGGCGATACGATTGGCGACAGCTCGGCGTTGCGCCGCTAATTTGTTGAGCTGCTGCAACTGCTCCTGCTGGCCGGGCGGATGCTCCTGCACTTTGCGGCGCTGCGGTGGCGCGTGCCTGCCTTTGACCGCAATTTTAATCGGCTCTATCAAGAGTGGCAAGCCCTTGATTTCAGCCGCATGCCTCCTCATGAATTAATGCGGACATACAGAGAGATGGAGCGGAAGCTGTTGAGAAAGTGGAAAACACCGATCATCAACGATTTCCATGTCATGATCTTTTATGGAACCCTGAAGGCATGCTGTCAGAAGTGGTGCGGTGATGACAAAGCAACACTGCAGAACAACCTTATATGTGGCGAGGGTGGTATTGCCAGCACTGAACCAACCAGGATGCTGATGAAGCTGGCCACCGAGATCAAAAGCAACCCGCAGGTGCAGGAGTTCTTTCTCAAGCGTTCGCCGGCGGAGCTCGCCACAGAGGTACCCGATCATCCGGCGTGTCGTGAGATCGCCGAAACCGTTAACCGCTATCTGCAGCTGTATGGCTTTCGCTGCATCAACGAACTGAAGCTCGAAGAGCCGTCCCTGCATGAAACCCCTGAATTTGTCTATCAGATGCTGATCAATTATATTGGCATGAGTGCTGAACTGCTTGATGTTGAGACCATGGCAGCCAGGGAGCGCAAGATACGCGGTGAGGCAGAGGCGCTGGTCACTGCCAAACTGACACTGCCGCGCCGCCTGTTATTTAACTTTGTTTTAAAACAGGCGCGGCGCGGGGTGAAAAACCGCGAAAACCTGCGCTTTGCCCGAACCCGGATATATGGGCGGATACGTCAACTGCTGAATGCCGTGGGGCAGTCCTTGGTTAAGGAACAGATTATTCAGGATGATCAGGATATCTACTATCTCACAATGGAAGAGGTTTGGGATTACATTAAAGGCACCGCGGTGACAACCGATCTCTCGGCTTTGATTGAGCTGCGCAAAGCTGAGTTCACGCGCTACCGGGATGAGCCGGCTGATATCTCAGATCACTTCGACACCTACGGGATGGCCTATAACCGCAACGCCTTTGTTAATCATCTGGCAGCAGAGGCGACACTCTGTGAGGACGGCCTACTGCATGGCATTGGCTGCTCACCCGGGTGTGCGACAGGGACGGCCCGTGTGGTGCACTCGCCCAAAGATAACATGCGCTTAAACGGAGAGATCCTGGTCGCATCCCGCACCGACCCGGGGTGGGTTGTTCTCTATCCATCGGTCTCCGGCATATTAATTGAACGCGGCAGCATACTCTCCCACTCCGCCATTGTCGCCCGCGAGATGGGAATTCCCGCAATTGTCGGTATCCCCGGCCTGCTGGATGTGGTTAAAGATGGATCACACCTTGAGATGGACGCAACGGCCGGCACTGTTAAGCAATGTCAGTAGCAGCTTATGGGGTGCTTAGTCGCTTAGGCGACTAGAAGAAACAATTAATTGTTCTTTCCAAAAAGTTGTCTATCTAGCTTGTAGCGCACTTGCGCCTGTCGCGCTACTTACAGGTTTCATTAAAGTTGAAATGTGTAGGGTTGGCGGAACTTGTCCGGCGTAGTTCCGCTTGCGGGACGAAGACGGATGAGCCAAACAAAGATTCTGAAATCCCATGGTGCGCCTTTGACGAACAATCGCCCGGCGTACGCTAATTGCTTCATAGAAGCAACACTACACCCCGGGGCGCGCCTTTCATGAGCCTGTAGCAAAATGCCGCCCTTAGAGCGGCTACTACACCGAACGACAACCCTTGCACTCCGCAGTGCAGCGCATGTGTAGCAGTCGCTCTACCAGCGACATCGGTTGGCGATGCTGCACCACGATGTTAGTGGACGATTGGTATCATGCGCGGGCTCGTCAACCAGCATCGTCGCCGCCATCGTCAACCAAAGGCGCGGCCGGCCTCAGTAACTCCGGTTTCCAACCGGACATCTCCGATTGGAAATCGGAGCTACGAATCACCGCAAATGTATAAGATCACTTTGGAGATCATTCGCGTCGCCCGCACAGCGAACGACCTCCTTCTCCC
>JAQUCE010000036.1 GCA_028686345.1 Kiritimatiellia bacterium | reverse complement strand
CTATGTTTAGCCGCAAAAAAACGCAAAAGTCGCAAAATCTTTCGCAAACATGATAGGGTTTAAGAAGAGAGGTACTAATCGCAATCCTTATCCAGGGAGGCCAGTCGGTTGACGATAGCGGCGACGATACTGGTGGACGATCTGGAACATGCCGGGAATCGTTAACCAGCATCGTCGCACACCATCGTCAACGGATGCCGCTCACAGAGCGGCTACTACACCGATCGGCAAGGATTGCACCAGCTTAAAGTGAAACGCGCAGCGCACTGCCGCTGGTAGAGCGGCTACTACACCGAACGGCAAGGATTGCATGACGGCTTGGAATTCAAAGCGCAGCGCATGTGTAGTAGTCGCTCTACCAGCGACACCGGATAACAGATCTTATGCTTGTAGCTTGCTCACTTGAACGTAGTTGTGAGGCCATAACTCGGGGTCGCTATCGGGATCGGTATCGAAAAGCGAACCTTGTTTTTCAGCACATCTTCTGCCACGCAGGCAACCGTGAAACACAGGGTTTTTCCCGGCAGTGCTGCCCGCTGGTTTTCTTTGAGCCCGCTGATACAGCAGGGGAGATACTCGCCGCTCCATCCGCAGGCATTGCCGTCACTGTCAAATTTCTCGACCAGCACCTCCACCTCACGTCCCAGCCATGAGCTGGCGTAGCGATTGCGCTGAGCACGCCCAATGGCGATCAGCTCCTGGGCGCGTTCTTTTCTCAGGCTATGATCAACCTGCCCGCTAAACTCCGCTGCCGCGGTTCCGCGTCTTTCGCTGTAAGGGAAAACATGCAGATTGCTGAACGCGTAGTTTTTAATAAATCTTTTGGTGTTGCTGAAAGCCTGCTCATCCTCGCCCGGAAAACCTGTGATCAAATCCGACCCCAGCGCAATATCAGGCACCAACTCCAGGATCTCATCCAGCACTCCGCCTATCTGCGCTGTGGAGTACCGTCGGCGCATGCGCTGGAGCGTGGTGTCATCACAGCTCTGCAGCGGCAGGTGGAGAAAGCGGCACACTTTTGGCGTGCCGGCAATTACTCTTGCAACTTCCAGCTCAACTGTGGCGGGCTCGAGCGAGCCGAGTCTCACACGCCCCAAGCCCGGCAGTGCTGCGATGCTCTGCAGCAGATCAGGCAGGTTTCGTCCACCATCCTTGTAGCAGGCGATATTACACCCAGTGATCACTAGCTCCTGAAACCCCTGATCAATAAACGCGCGCGCCTCATCCAGGCACTCGTTAAAGCCCCGGCTGACCGGCGCGCCACGGTTATAGGGGATGATGCAGTAGGCGCAGAAGAAGTCGCATCCATCCTGAATCTTGAGCAGTGCGCGGTGCGTTGTGAAGTAAGGGGCGGGTGCCGCCCCTGAAGTGCCACGCGCAATCTTCAGATAGCTCAGGATTATTTCAACCAGCCGCTCTTTTTGTTCTCGAGGAATAATCAGGTCAATCCCCAGGTGCTTGAGCTGCTCACCAGTGGCCGATTCAACTGCACAGCCAGCCAGTACAACGCAGGCTGCCGGGTTTTTGCGCTTTACGGAACGCACTACCCGCAACGACTCCGATTCAGCCCGCTGCGTGACCGAGCAGGAGTGAATCACGCAGATATCACATTGTCCGCCAAAAGGGACAACCTCAATGTTGTTAGCCTGAAAAAGTGCCACATAGTGCGCGGTTTCCGCCTGATTCAGGCGGCAGCCAAAAGTTTTAAATGTTACTTGCATGCTGGTAATAATTTGTGCAACTAAGTCCGCGCCCGGCGCGGAGGTCAGAGGTCGGTTTACGATAACGGCGACGCTGTTGGTGGACGAGCCCCCGCATGACCCCAATCATCAACCAACATCGTCGCACAGCATCGTCAACCGATGCCGCTGCTAGCGCGATTACTACACATTCGCTGCATATGTCGCTCATAGAGCAACTACTACACATGCGCTGCACTGTGAAATGCAATGGTTGTCGTTCAGTGTAGTAGCCGCTCTACGAGCGGCATTTTGCAGCAGGCTCATGAAGGGCGCGCCTTGGGGTGTAGTGTTGCTTCTACATGTCACGCCGTATGTAAGAAGGCGGATGAAGCAATTTACGAATGCCTGGCGTTTGTTCGTCAAAGGTGCGGAGTTTAGAGCTCCCCGTCGGTATGCCGAATTATTCAGTGAACAGTTTGGTCGAGAGGTAGCGCTCACCGGAATCAGGCAGAATCACGACAATTGTTTTACCCGCGAACTCATCGAGCGCAGCCAGCCGCAGTGCGACGGCTGCCGCGGCACCGCAGGAGATGCCTGAGAGCAACCCGGCCTCTTTGGCCAGGCGGCGCGATGTTGCCAAGGCCAGCTCGGTTGTGCAGGTTTCGACCCGGTCAATCACCGAGAAGTCGATGATTGCCGGGATGAAGTTGGCACCCAACCCCTGAATCCCGTGTGGGCCGGGGGCCAGGGGCTCGCCGGCAATTGTCTGACTCAGGAGCGGACTCTCAGCCGGTTCTACCGCAACCATGGTCACGCCAGCTTCAATGCTTTGAAAATACTGCCCAACTCCAACAATTGTGCCGCCAGTGCCGACACCTGCAACCACGAGATCAACCGTGCCTTCGGTATCCTCCCAGATCTCAGGACCAGTGGTCTCAAAATGGATCAAAGGGTTGGCTGGATTGGCGAACTGGTCAGCCAGAAAATATTTGTCCGGATGTTCGGCGCGCATCTGCTCGGCCTTGCTCACAGCGCCGGCCATGCCTTCGGCCGCGGGCGTTAAAATCAGCTCGGCACCCAGGGCTTTGAGCACATTGCGCCGCTCCATGCTCATGCTGTCCGGCATTGTCAAGGCAACCTTATAGCCGCGCGCCGCGCCGCACATCGAGAGCGCGATCCCGGTGTTGCCGCTGGTACCCTCCAGGATTGTCATGCCTGGTTTTAGATCGCCTGCCTTCTCGGCCTCCCAGACAATTGACGCGGCTGTGCGGCATTTGACTGAATAGGAGGGGTTGCGCCCCTCGACTTTCCCCAGTACCGTTGCCTTCAAACCTTGCGCCAATTTGTTTAAACTCACCAGCGGTGTGTTTCCAATTGAGTATGTGTTGTCGCTGCAAATATTCATAGAGTCACCTTTCTCTTTTTAAGTTTCTTATAGTATAACGAAAAACAACACTCTGTGATACAACGAAAGTAAATATTCTTCTCTTAGGCTCTTACCAAAGGGCAAGACAAACATGTTGGTCCTTAAAAACATGTTGAATGAAAATGTTTTCTGCGAGCAAGATGCTTGCACTACTCCATTATCACTTTTACGGTAACGTCTCAATAATCCGTTTTGGAGCAGCCTTCCGTCTTCGCGCTTCGCAGCTACGCCGGACACGGAAAGGCTGGACAACAAACTTTGTTAGCGGAAATTAGCGGGTAAAAAGCGCCTCAAGCGCAAATCAATTACCAGTACCCCGGGATCATGCCGTAAAAATAGAGCGGTTTAAGTACATAAACTTTCAGCATCCAGGCCATCCGACTCTCTTTCGACATGTCAAACATGGAGAGCGGAAAGCTGATTTGCGGCTTTTTATCATAGTCGAATTCGGCCATCAGCACATGCCCGTAATCTGTGATGATCGGACAGGCGGCATATCCATTATACACTGCTTCAGGGGCGCGCCCTTCGATCAGCGACAACAGGTTGCGTAGTGCCACCGGCACCTGCTTACGGACCGCCGCTGAGGTTTTGCTCGTCGGAATTCCGGCGACATCCCCGAGGCTGACAATATTAGGAAAGGTTTTATGCACTAACGTGTCTTTGTCGACCATTACCCAGGACTCAGGGGCCAGGCTGCCCTCGCTCCAGCCAAGCCCGGCTTGACGCACAAAGTCCGGCGCACTCTGCGGCGGTGCCAGATGCAGAATGTCGTATGACTCGGTGAAGGTTTTTGCAACCGACTCCTCAACGCTCTTGGTCTCGCCACTTAGCGGATCAGTCACCTCTTTTTTAATGATCTCAGTTTGTTTGAGGAACGCTTTTTTGGCTGCCGTATCAACACCTGTGACGTGTGTTCGGGTGGTCACGCTGACATTGCGTTCTTTATAGATCTCCTCCAGCCGCGGCGTAAAGAAGGGAACGTCGTACAGCTGTTTTGAGCCTGTGAAGTAGTCGAGTGTCAAGCTCTCACGGGTTTTGCGTTTGCGCGCGAGGTGCTCGGTCAGCAGGCAGATTTTTTTTGGCGCGCCGCCGCACTTGTGCTTGGTGTAGGTGTCGGTGAAGATGCCGCGTCCGCCTTGCGCGACAAACGCTTGCATGGCTGTCCACATCTTTTGGGATCCCTCGAAATCGTAGATACTGTGGACATTACCCTCGCCGAGTGTTTTCCGGGAGAGACCCTCCACCAGCTCCCAGTTGAGTTGCAGACCTGGGGTCAGCACCAGAAAATCATAGCTATGTTTTTCATTGTCCGTGACAATTACGCTGTTTGCCGCAGGCTCCAGTGCGATCACCGCTTTTTTGACCCATTTTACGCCTTTTGGCATGCAGTCGGATTGTTTGTGCCAAACTTGCTTCGGAGTATAAACGCCGGAGCCGATCAGGGTGAAACCAGGCTGGTAGTATTGCCGCTCTGCCGGATCAATCACTGTGATCTCCGAGTGCGGCAGTTTGCGCCTTAGCCGCGCGGCCATGCCCAGTCCAGCCGCACCGCCGCCGATGACGATGATCTTGACCTTGGCGGCGCTGGCGGCGGCCTCTGCGGGCCTTACGCCCAGTAATGATACAACTCCGGCAGCTGCCGCGCCTTTTAAAAATGTACGACGGTCCAGTTGACCCAGCGCGTTTTCCAGCATTATCTTAAAGTTTTTATCACTCATTGCGTGATTTCCTTGTGTTCTTAATTAATGAATAAACAATAAATTATATCACAGCTGACACTCAGCATACGAGCCGAAAAATTATAGCGCTAAAAAATGAAAGGGATAGTGGAGTAGTGCAGGCATCTTGCTTGCGGAAAACATTCTCATTCAACAATTTATTAAGAAGGCAGCTGATTGTCTTGTTTTTCGCGACAGGAGTTGAGAGAATACCACTGCATCCGCGCTCGGCGCGGAGTGTTAAAGTGCGCGAGTGCGCAAGTTAAAGAGATGGAGCCTTTTGTGCGGGAGCAAGGTAGGTCCGATTTCCAATCGGACAAGTCACGTAGGTCCGATTTCCAATCGGACAAGTCACGTAGGTCCGATTTCCAATCGGACATTTCCGGTTGGAAATCGGACCTACAGACAATCGGTTTCACCTTTGGTTGACGATGGCGGCGACGATGCTGGTTGACGAGCCCATGCATGATCCCAATCGTCCACCAACATCGTCGCACAGCATCGTTAACCGATGTCGCTCGCAGAGCGACTACTACACATTTCAATGTTATCTCACTCATTGAAAAGTTGTGTAATATGCACCGCTGGTTTAGTCAACAAACGCTGCGCGTTTGGGGGGAAGAAACTGAAGTAGTGCAAGCATTTTGCTTGTAGATAAAGTTTATAAGAAGGAGTCATATGAAACGGATAGGAGTGATCGCAGCAAGTATCACGATGTTTTTCGGAGTCTTTGTTAGCTCGGCTGACACGTTCCGTGCAGGCGTGGCCAAGGGTAATATCACACCAAACCTGGGGGCAATGATAATCGGCGGTTTTCGCCCATATCCGGCCACGCATGTGCATGACGATCTTTGGGTAAAGTGCCTGGTGTTGGATAACGGCCAGACGCGCATGGCATTTGTCGTTTGCGATGTGTTGGGTATTTCGAGAGCGGTCAGCGACGAGGCAAGACAGCGGGTGCAGCAGGAGAGTGGGATGCCGGGCGCCAACATACTCGTCTCCGCTGTACACACCCACTCCGCGGCCAGCGCAATTGGCAATCGTTTTAGCCTCAAGCCTGAGTTGGATGACTACCAGGAGTTTATGGTATGCCGTATCGTCGACACAGTGCGCTGCGCGATCAACAACCTCGAACCCGCCCGTATCGGGTGGGCGACAGCGTCGGTGCCGCAACATGTTTTCTGCCGCCGCTGGTTTATGAAACCCGGCACAATGACGATGAATCCCTTTGGAAGCACGAACGATCTGGTTAAGATGAATCCTCCGCCGGGCAGTCCAAACCTGGAGCGCCCCGCAGGACCGACGGATCCTCAAGTCTGCCTGATTGCGGTGAAGTCGCTTGAAGGCCGCCCCATCGGGCTACTGGCCAACTACTCGTTGCATTATGTTGGCGGCGTACGCGGCGCGGACATCTCGGCTGATTACTTTGGAATGTTTGACGACCGTATGCGCCAGTTGTTGGATGCCGACCACCGCACTCCTCAGTTCGTGGCCATGATGAGCAACGGCACAAGCGGCAATATCAATAACATCGACTTCACTAAAAAGCCAGAGAAAAGGGAGCCTTACGCGCGGATGCGGGAGGTCGCCGACGATGTGGCGCAGGCCGTGCATGTGGCCTATCAAACCATACAGTGGCACGACAGCGTGCCGCTTGGCGTCTCATTTGAGGAGATCAACCTGCAGCTCCGCCACCCGAGCTCAGAGCAACTCGAACGAGCCAGAGGTGTTCTGGCCAAACTGCCTCCCAATGCCAAACCAAGCTCGCTGGAGGAGATTTATGCTGACCGCATTTTAATGATGCCCGCATCACCGCAGCGTGAGAGTTTCCCGCTGCAGACCTTTCGCATCGGTGAGGTCGGAATCGCTACTTTCCCGGTCGAGGTCTTCAGCGAAATCGGCCTGGAATTGAAGGCCCGCAGCCCCTTTAAACCCACGTTTGTCGTATCGCTGGCGCACGGTTATTTCGGTTACTTGCCGACAGTCGAACAGCATAAATTGGGCGGCTATGAAACGTGGCTCAGCACCAGCCGACTCGAGACCGAGGCCGCCCCTAAGATGATCGAACAGTTGCTGGGCATGCTCACGCGATTTAAAAGCGAGTAGCGTCTGTTTCGACAATAATCAAACACACCTTTAACCCGAGGTAAAAACACATGACAAAATATCTGCTTGCAACACTCATGCTATTGACCGTGGGGGCCGCTCCGCTTGTGGCGGTAGAGGACGAACCGTCTGAACTGAACTGGGAGAGCTTTGGCAGCAGTATTGATGTGTTCAGGGATTTTCAGCGACACTGGAGCAAAAACCGCCTGCCGGAAGCGCGGGAGCAGAGTTGCCCTGTCGCATTTCCTGCGGCCACCTTGCGGCCGGAGGCGTTCAGCGCCAATCCCGGTAAATGGAAACCCGCTAAAGTCGATGGCACCGAAGTCCTGCATGGAAGCTACGGCCATGGCGAAACGTCGGCGCGCGCCGCGCTGCACATTGATGAGCCAGGGTTTTATCGTGTTTGGGTAAAGTATTATCGCCTGGAAGGACATCTCGCATCTTTTACCCTGCGCATCCTGCCGCCGGAACTGTTGAACCAAACTGATCCGAGCGTGGTTTCCGCAAAAGGTGAATATTACTCCTGTCGTTTTGACTGGAGTGAACACAGCCCCATGCGACCGGAACGTCTGCCGGATCTCAAGCATATGCCAACCGGTTTTATGTGGGAAAGCGGCCCAATGGTGGAGTTGGCTCCCGGCGATTATACGCTGGAACTCGCCACGATGATCCACGGTGGGCCATACACCTTCCGAAAAGTGGCCATGGTTGTCCTGACTGCTGACCCACTGCTCGAAGGCCTCGACGAAGTAGCTGGCAACAGCAGTTACCCCGCCTCCGACCCCATACGCCAGAGCTGGAACGCTTGGTCACAAAGACCTGGCAGCCTCCCATGGGAGAGCCTGACTTTGAAACAAAGGCAGTACTATTTGGACTGGCGCACCTCTTTCCTGAAAAAAATCGCGGAGCAACCGGAAAACGACGCTGAAAAGCGGCTGGCAGCCTACTCCTATTTTGATGAAGAGGTGAATTTAATCGGCACGCCAGCTGATGTTGCAGCTGAAAAAAAACGACTAGCCTCAGAGTTGAAAAACGATTACTCCAAATCTTTCGGCAAGGAAATCGAGGCTGAGGAGATGCGCCCTGTGAAAGGCTGGGAGGTCAAGGAGTTGACCGATGCCTCGAACAAAATTCTCCAGGCCGGCTATGGCGATGGCCCGGCCTCGGCTGTTAGCCCGCTTATGCTGCCGCACGCCGGTAAATATTATGTGTGGGTGCGTTACTTCATGTTTCATAAATATTACAGCCTCTTCGACCTCGCTTTCACAGATGCGCAGGACAAAGCAATCGCCACCCTCAATTACGGGCAGCCAGAGGATCGTCTCCAACGCACAAACAACCAATTAACTTGGGAATGCCTGCCGGTTGAGCTGCCCGCTGGCCAGCTGGAACTGAGCTTGAATAAAAATATCGGCAAAGGCCCCTACACCTATCGGCGGGTCGATAAAATCTTTATTACAGACAGTGAAGCCGCATTGCCCCAAACGTTTCGCCGGGCGGTTTCTCAACAGCCCACAACGCTGTGGCAGCAGCAAAATCCATGGGGCGCTTTCTCCCGAATCAGCGCTCCGCTGGCTGAAGATACAGTGGAGCCGGAAAAAATCGTGCTGCAGATTCCCCGCGGCGATACGGCTAGCGTATTACTGCACTTGCGTAACGAAACCGATACGCCGGTTAAACCTGTTCTCCAGCTATCCGGCAAAGGTGCGCCGCAGCTTCGGCTGGTTGCGTACATGAATACCGCGCTCTACTCCTGGACACCGACAATACTGCTAGAGCGCAGTGAGATCATTGTGCCGCCCCAGCAGAATGCCTCGCTGTGGCTGACGTTTTCCACTGCTTCGCTGAAACAGGGCAAATACGTTCCGACGTTGTCTTTGGGAGAGCGTAAAATTGAATTTGATGTCATGGTAACGCCGCCGGACAACAAGAGATCAACGCCGGTGGTTGGCGGCTGGTGTCGTCCCTTCAACCGCGAGTCGTGCTGGAAACTGTTCCATGACATCGGGCTGAATCTGATTAACGGAGTCGTTGTCTCCAAGGAGGAGATGGAGAAATACGGCTTAAGGCATTTCTATATTTCGCTGAACGATTATGAACCGCAAGCACTGAAGGCCCACCTGGGAAAGCTGCGCAAGCTCGGGCTGACGGAAAATGACTGGAGCGCATTCCTGATCGACGAACCGACTGCTAAAACAGTAGACCGCTGGCTGGAGCTGGCGCAGAAACTCCGTGCCGCCACCCCGGAAGTGCAAATCTGGTGCAACCCGGGCGAGGTTCAGAGCAGCACACCGGACATAATCCGGAAAATGCGCCCCTACATCGATGTTTTTTGTCCCTATCTCAATCATTTTAGTTCCAAAGACGAGAAATACCGGAGTGAGGAGCTGCCTGCTATCGGCAAGTTGAAACTGCTCTATACAACGCCGTGTTTCCGCGAAAAATCCCCTGGTTCTCCAAGTGAACTGCTCTACCTTGGAGAGATGGCGGCAAAGTACAATCGGGATGGCTGGGCGCCTTTCTCCCTTTTTTGCAGTTATCCATATAGCAATTCGATCTGGGACGAGATGCATCCGTTTAATGACTGCCAGTCCGTCAGCTTTTATCCGGGGGCCTATGGCCGGACCTTAAGCACGCGCAACATGGAAGCCATGCGCGAAGCGATCCAGCGTTACCGTAAATAGGGTGTCAGCAATGCAGGTATCTTGACGCTCAGCCTCTGCGATTGATGTATTTAAACAGCAGCCAACTTGATTTAAAATTTCATCTGTCTGCAAAGCAAAAAAATACGTTGAGTTCGTCCTGTGTCTTTTGATATGCTTACCCCTGTTTCAGCTCCTTGTGTGCTGTTATGCAGTACAGCGTAAGTAAAGTTTTTATATCACAAAATAAGCAACACCATTTTGCGACATAAAACGATAAAGGCTAGTAAAGCATTGCAAATAAGGGGTTTACGACTAGGAGAGGTGGCAGAGTCCGGTTGAATGCACATGACTCGAAATCATGCATACCGCAAGGTATCGGGGGTTCGAATCCCTCCCTCTCCGCCATTAGAAGCGTGAAGCGTGAAGCCGGGTAAGCATCCTGCTTGCGAAGGCGATTCATGGTTATCCACGTTTATTCGCACTTAGCAACCAAAGCTCATGCCACAGATTACACATATCATCTGGGACTGGAATGGCACACTGCTGGATGACACGCTCGCCTGTGTCAATGCAATCAACACTATGCTGGAGGCCCGCGGGCTGCCGCAGTTGAGTGTTGAGCAGTACCGCGCCTGTTTTGGTTTCCCTGTCTCTGATTTTTACCGCAAGCTCGGCTTTGTGCTGGAGCGTGAGGATTGGGATGCCATGGCGCGCGATTTCCACGCGCGGTTTTTAGCAGACAGCTCAATCGCGCTGCACTCGCAGACACGCCCGGTTCTGGAGCAAATACATCTAAGCGGGGTGACGCAATGGATTCTCTCCGCCTCTGAACAATCAATTCTGGATCTGATGCTGCGGGAGTATGAGCTGTCCGTTTATTTCAAGCGTGCGATGGGTGCACAAAACCTCTATGGCAACTCCAAGGTCGCAATCGGTCGCTCGATGATTGCGATGACAAAGGTGCCGCGGTGCGAGATTCTGCTGATTGGCGACTCCCTGCATGATTATGAGGTGGCCCGGGATCTGGATATCGCCTGCGCTCTGATTGCGCAAGGCCATCAATCCTTTGACCGCCTGATCACTTGCGGGGTGCCAGTGCTGCGCTCCTTGAGCGAGGTGCCCGCTTTCATTGGTATGTGAGGAGGGCAGTCCTTGATCTCCGCTTAATTCGGACAAGGTTTGCCTATGACTCGGGGTCAGGGTCGCTATCGGAATCGGTATCGTAAACCTGAGCTGTGGCCGACCTCAGTAGCTCCGGTTTCCAACCGGACATGTCCGATTGGAAATCGGAGCTACGTTGCTACCGCATAAAAGACGCTACCTCTTCACTCGCGCACTTCTCCACTCCGCGCCTTTGACGAACAATCACCTGATGTCCGCTTTTATCGTAAAACTATCATGTTGCAACAGATTTTTCTACCCCTCTGTTTTTCTACCCTCAATTTTAACCACGAAAGGCACGAAAAGCACTAAAGGGGTACGCTCTGCTGATTTGAACTACGAATACCGCGAATTTACACGAATGGGGCGTAGCAAATTTGAAACCACAGAGGACCTAGCGCAGCATAGCCGCCTGTCTGCGTGCAGCGCACAGGCAGGCAACCAACTTTTGACAGGATAACAGGATTAACTTGATAAATCTGTTGCAAGCAAGATGTTTGCACTACTCCATTATCACTTTAAATCCGCCTTGATCTTTTCGCAGAGTTTGCAATCCAGACACGATACTTTAGCTGGCAAACAGAAATCCAGATAGATCTGCAGGATGCCCTGCTGCAACAGATTATTGCCGGCGTAGAGCGCGGGATTATGGTCGCGCCCCAGCAGGTAATAGGCTGCCGTACGCATCGGTGAGGAGATGTCCTCGGCCGGCAGGTGGCTGAATGTGTTCAGCGGCAATCGGCTTTCAGCGGCGTAAAAGGGGATGATCACGTTGGTTAATATGGCGGCAGCCCTCTTGCGTCCGAGCAGTGCGTGAGTGTGTGTCTCTGATGGCTGCGAGCTGAAAAGCAGTCGCTGATTCCAGAACTCCCATTGGCAGGCGCGCTCCAGGATTGTAAAGACCTGCTTGATCCACTCTTTGCCTGAGTCGCCGGTATTGATTTGATCCAGCTTGCGCATCAGTGAGTGCTCCCCGGAAAACAGGGTTGCGGCCGCAGCCAGCCGGCGGCAGGGGTGGTTGGTGGGACGCAGGCCGTGCAGAACCCAACCGATGTTTTCATCCATTGTTTCCAGACCCGACTTCCACCAGATATCCCATAAACTGCGGAGATAGCGGGAGCCCTCTGCATCCATCTGGGGGTCGGGTTGTGGCAGGAGGCCGGCAGCGCCGAGGAAGAGGGCCAGGGTATGATCACGCACTGGGTTTAAAGCGCAGAGCGGCAGATGACGGGCAAGCGCCCGGAACGGGATCTTGTTTTGCTTGTACCCGAGAGCGGCCATGAACTCCTCGTAAAAGATCTGCTCCCGCTCTGCCCGGTCTTCGAGCGCCCGCGCAATGGTCATGGTTTTGTTCTGCAGTCGGTGGCAGCCCGCTGCCAGCAGCAGATCATGTGTGTAGTCCGGGTTGCTTTGCAGGTAACCCTGACAGGGGCGCGGCGTGGCTGGCAAGGTGTTGTGGGGATAGGCCTTGATGTCAATATCATCCAGTGAAATCCAGGGTCTGGCCAGCATGGCCTCGGAGAGCGAGAGCGAGAGCGTGTTGGGGGAGAGTGATTTTGCAGCGGGCGATTTGAACCAGGCGACATGCAGCATGACATTGTTGTAGCCGGGGTTGGTGTTATGCTGGTGGCTGTCCCAGTCAGAGGGATAGACATGGATTTCGACATCACCTTTCACAATGCGCGCGCCGGGGTTGATCATAATCTGCGCGTCAAGAAAGTCCGGCCCTGCCTCCAGGTTCCAGCTGCCCGGTGTCATCACCGTCACAGTTTCACCTGTGCTGAGCTTCAGCTCCGGCGGACGGTAATGCTCGTCGTACCAGACGCACTGCAGATGGCGTTCAGACCAGCGGAACCGCTTCTGGTACTGCGGCGAGCTCTCCCGCACATGGTGCAGCTCAGCCAGCTTAACACTGTTGTAAGGCGCCGCGTCCGCAAAGTAGTTGATATCCTTTGACATAATCCACCTCATTGTTGTGATTATTTTCCCACGTTCTGAATCAAAAGACAAGGTGAAATTAGTGTCTTGAATTGCGAGCTAAATCAGGACTTAAATTGAGCTAAAGTGTTGCCTTATAAGAAGTACAGAGGCTAAGCGTCAAAACAGCACCAATCATAAAATATATATGTTTTGATTTTGGATTTCCCGCATGATCCTAATCGTCCACCAACATCGTCGCACAGCATCGTCAGTGCGCCACGAGGGTGCACATATCTAGCGGGGTGAAAGTCCCTGTCATGGCGGGTTAAGCTCCTCGTCATGTATCGAGTGTTGGAGCTCCTGCGGAGTACCGCAGTATGGTGCGAACAATGGAGGTTAAGCGTACACAGAGAATACCATAGGCCGTAAGGGGAACCGTATTCCCCTAAAGCAATTCAGCTTCGTGAAATGGTCAAGATGCGGTGGGCGACGGTTTTAACGTTCCGGAAGTCCTCAATGTCCATACCGCAAAAGAACGGTTCTTCTGGCAGGGATACCTGCCGGGGTTGGAATAAACACCGGAGCGCAAGGGATGGACAGCCGTCGGAGTCTAAGAGCATGGCATGTGGTAAGAGATATGTGGGCAACGTGGGAGGCCCCTGCACCTCCTCGGCGGAAACCGAGGTATGTGAAGAAACGAAATCGAATCGGATCAGATGGGTTTTTAAGTCAGGGGAGTCAGACCAATTCATAGTAGTCTGAGTGCGGGAGAGCCGCATACAAATGTCCTCGCATCCAGCGGGGACGGCAAAGGGATTGGCGTGATGAACGCGCCGGAGAACAGAACATATGCGGAATAGAAAGACCGAAGAACATATGCAAACTGTGCTCACGGCATAGCGAACAGAGACGGCGGTGAAAATGAATTTCACGGTGTTATTTAATGAACTGCTGTCTGATACGGAAGTAGCGAAAGTTCAAAACGAGGAGCCCGGTGCGAGAAAACCGCACGCCGGGATCTGTGCGGGGGGCACCCGGTAACGGGCGTTCCTACCGCGATACCAGCATCGTCGCCGCTATCGTAAACCAGACTTCAGTAGTTCCTCATTGCGTCGGGACATGTCCGGCTGGAAGCCGGACCTACGTTGTACCGTACCAACGCGCACTTGACACCCAAAGGAAGGGTAGCTTCCGGTTACAGACACTAAGCTAACTGTTTCACTCAGAACTGCCAGCGCAGGCCGCCGCCCCAGCCGAAATCGGAGTGCCATTGGCCGATGAGGGAAAAGTGTTTGGTAAGCAAATAGCCAGCGCCTGCGCGGATCTCCCAATGTTCTTTGGTATCATATTCGGCCTCTGAAAACACCGCGAGTCGCGGCGTGAGTTCGAGGTGCTTGCCGACGGCGAATTGGAACTCACCGGCTGTGTCCACCCACACGCGGGATGTGATATTGAGCGGCAGAAGATAGCGCAGGCCGAAGATGCCCTCGTGCTTGTCGAGGTGATCGTCCGCGCCTTCAAGGTCAAGCCCTGTGAAGAGAGTGGCAAAACGGTTCAGGTAATAATCGTAGGTGGGAACGACCTCCCACTCTACGTCATCCACGTGCTGCCAGCCGGCCTGCCATTCGGTAGAGAAGATGTGCCGCGAGTTGGCGTAAATCAGTGTTCCCTGCGACATCTGTGAAAGCGCATCCACCCGGCCATACAGGTAGAACGGGTCATCGTAGAGCAGTGGACGCACGGCTGCGGTGGCCGGATCGGGGACGAACTCCTGATAATGCACCACCGCCGCCATGCCGCTCATCATGTGATAGAGCAGGTGGCAGTGGAAAAACCAGTCGCCGAACTCATCCGCCGCAAACTCAATCACAGTAGTCGTCATGGGGGCGACATCCACGGTGTGTTTGAGCGGCGCATGATCTCCCTGAGCGTTGATCACCCGGAAGAAATGGCCGTGAAGATGCATGGGGTGATGCATCATGGTGCGGTTGATCATGATGAGCCGCACCACCTCGCCGCGTTTGATTTCAGTGTCGTCACGCTCGGACAACGGCTTGTTGTTCAGAAACCAGACGTAACGCTCCATGTCGCCATCAAGAGTGAGTCGGATTTCACGGATCGGTTTTGACGAATCAAATGCGGTGGATTGCAGGGCACGCAGCTTGTCGTAAGGCGCTCCCGGACGTTCCTCGCTCATGTTGTCAGCGGCCAGCGGGGCTCGAGAACTCACATCCGCGGCGAGTAGCCCGAGCCAGGTGCTATTGGGTGCAGTGGTTTTTTCTTCGGAAACCATACCCTTATCCATCGGCGCCTTTTCGTGCATCATGCCGCTCATTTCATGGCTCGCGTGTTCCATCGCGGGTGCGGCGCCCATCCCGGAATGGTTCGTTTTAGCGGCATCGGGCACCATGTTGCCATGATCCATCTCCTGCATGCCGTCCATACTCTCCATTCCCTCCATACCGTTCATGCCCGGTTGATCGAACTTGCTGGCACGTACAGCGTTGCCCGACATACCCATCGAACCGCCCGGGGTCAGTGCGAACACGCGTTTGAGCGAGAGGCCGCCCATGCTGTCGTAAAGATTGGGGGACGGAATGTCCGGCGCCGCGTGCCGTGTTCCATCACCAATCCACAGCGACGCATGGCCTGAGCCATCATGAGCTGTCGCTCGAAATTCGTGGTTGCCTCCTCCATCCGGCACCGTGATGATCACGTCGTACGTCTCAGCCACAGCGATCAGCAGCCGCTCTTCGTCGAAGGGTTGCACCGGCAGCCCATCCGCCGCTATCACCTGCATCGGGCCGCCGGCAAACTGCAAATAGAAGAACGTGGAGGCCGAACCATCGATGACCCGGAGCCGGATCTTTTCGCCTGGTTTGGCGGCGAGGGCGTGGTGCGGTGCGCCGTTGAGCAGAAAGCGATCATAGTACACATCGGACAGATCCATGGGCGGCATGCGTTGAAGCTCCCTTGAGAAATACGCGCCCAACAGTCCCAGCCGCGCTGCACCCAGCACGCTTTGACCGCTGCCTTTCTTAATTGAATACCACTCGCTGCCGCGTTTGAGGGTGTGGAGTACCGAATTTGCGTCCTCGTCTGTCCAGTCGGATAGCATCACGACGTGCTCCCGTAACCGGTCAAACTCACCCTTATCCTTCGGCGCAATGACCAGCGCACCGAACAGTCCGCGCTGTTCCTGGAGCATCGTGTGGCTGTGATACCAATAGGTGCCGGATTGACGCAGATCAAACTCGTAGGTGAATGTCGTACCAGGTGCAATGGGTGGATATGTCACAAAGGGTACGCCGTCCATGTTGTTGGGCAGCAGAATTCCATGCCAGTGAATTGAGGTTTCCACGTCCATCTGGTTGTGGACGCGGATTATTGCGTGGTCGCCGTCTGTGAAACGCAGGGTCGGCCCCGGCAGTTGACCATTGAGGGTCATGGCCTGGACAGGCTTACCTGTGAAATTCACCTCCTGCCTGGCAATGGTGAGATCGTATTCCACGGTTGCAGCCGACAACACAGCCACCGGCACGGCCAGCGCCAGGACGCCTAACACTACGTAAAGTAACAGGAGTTCGCCTCTCCAGATCGACCGATTACGCCAGTTCATTGAGAACAGTTTGCCCATCGTCGCCTCCGTTTGCATGAATTAAAAGAACGTCGTCTACCTTTGCCGCGAAGATGAAGTCGCTCTCGGTCAGCCCGTCAATCTTGTGCGTCCATATCTTGATCTCGACCTTGCCGTAACTCAAATAGATGTCAGGGTGATGACCCTGTTCTTCCGCGACTGCTCCCACGCGGTTGGTGAATGCAAGGGCTTGTTTGAAGTCATCGAAGTCATAGCTCTTCACCAAATGGTGCTCCTCAACGACTTTCCAGCCTTCGTCTAGTTTTGCAGAGAGGTCGCCCAAAGCTTCGCCCTTCAGCGGCGGTGTACCGCCCTCACAAGGTTTGCATCTCTTTCCGCTTAGTTCATTTTTCATCAGTTTCTCCTTATAGTACTGCCATTCAATGTTGTTTGGCACAACCGGCAAGACAATATTGATTGGCTGCGCTTTGTTTATCTCAGGCTCCTTGCAGATTTCATTAAGGTTGAAATGTGTAGGGTTGGCTCTGTGAGCCAAACAAAGATCATGAAACCCCAGGACTTGCCTTTGGCGAACAAACGCCCGGCAGCCGCTAATTGCTTCTGAGAAGCAACCCTACATCCCGGGACGCGCTTTTCATGAGCCTGCTGCAGTATGCCGCTCATAGAGCGGCTACTACACCGAACGACAACCTTTGCACTGCGCCGTGCAGCGTATGTGTAGTAGTCGATCTACGGACGACATTGGTTTACGATGCTGTACGACGATGTTGGTGGACGACTGGGATCATGCTGAAAATCGTCCACCAGCATCGTCGCCGCCATCGTAAACCGGCGGCGCAGCCGACCTCAGTAACTCCGGTTTCCAACCGGACATGTCCGATTGGAAATCGGAGCTACGTTGCTCCGCGCCCTTTTCACTTTAGAACTTGAGAACTCTCGAACTTTAGAACTTCTTCACTCCGCGCCCAGTGCGCGGATCTGGACCCTTAGTAGCTGGTTTATCCGTTATCAGCACCCACACGAATAATTAGTTTGCCCAGGTTCTTCCCGGTGAGCAATCCGATGAATGCGTCGGGTGCGGCTTCGAGGTCGTCCACAATGTCCTCGAGAAACTTGATCTTTCCCTCTTTGACCCAGGCGCCCATGGTTGCGGCGAATTCAGCGTAGTGCGAGCCATAGTCATCGAAGATAATAAAGCCCTGCGCCTTGATGCGCTTAACCAGAAGGGCATGCATTAACCACGGCAGCCTGTCCGGCCCCCCGGGCAACCCGGTGTCGTTGTAATGCGCAATCAACCCGCAAACTGGAATACGCGCTTTTACGTTCAGGAGCGGGAACACGGCATCAAACACAGCACCGCCAACGCTCTCAAAGTAGACATCAATCCCCTGTGGGCAGGCCGTCGCAAGTAGTTTCTTAAAGTCCTCTGCGCGATGATCAATGCAGACGTCGAAGCCAAATTTATCGATGCCTAATCGGCACTTTTCAGAACCGCCTGCAATGCCCACAACTCGGCAACCTTTCAGCTTGGCGATCTGTCCCACAACAGAGCCGACCGCCCCGGTTGCAGCTGCCATGACAACCGTTTCTCCCGGCTGTGGCTGTCCAATATCGAGCAGGCCCATGTAAGCGGTGAATCCCGGCATACCGAGCACACCCAGTGCCAGCGATGGGTGCTCCGGCTGCTTGTCCAGCAGAATCAGCCCTGTGCCGTCGGAGATGCTGTAGTCCTGCCACCCGCTGTAGCTCAATACCCAATCGCCAGCTGAGTAATCAGGATGCCGGGATTCCATGACGCGGCTGACAGTGCCGCCGACCATTACCCCATTGAGCGCAATCGGGGGAGCATACGACAATGCATCGCTCATGCGGCCCCGCATGTACGGGTCAAGCGAGAGATAAACCGTCCGCAGCAATAACTCTCGGTTGCCCGGGGTAGGCACAGGCGTCTTTTCGAGTCGAAAGTTTTCCGGCACCGGCGCCCCGTGTGGACGGGAATTCAACACGATCTTGCGATTGATTTGTTTGGTTTGTTTCATTGTATGTCCCTTTATGGTTGTGTGCCGGGCTTGCCCGCTTGCTTGTTGGTGCGCTGCGAGAGCACACCAAAATTGAAAGTAATGTCAACTTTAACTTTGGTTGCTGTAACTTCGGTTATGGTAGACGAAATTTTGGTGTGAATCAAGCAGTTAGTCCAACCCCGACTTGATAACAGTTGGAAAGATAACGCTTCGGCGGAACCGCTTAAGGCCTGAAAGGTGAGCGGGCTCGAAAGAGCCGCTAAAAGGTAGTGGAGGGCGAACATTAAAGGCTTCTTTATGTTAGCTTATTATTATTTTTTTCAGATTGAATACCCCATGCTAAATACATTTTTGACAGACTTTGATAAGGAATATCACGTTTATTTGCTAAAACCTTCAAGTCATCAATCATAGTTTGTGGCAATCTTATCGACACAGATTTTAATGTCGGTTTAAGATTTGGAAATTTTTCATGTTTTACACTTTTTGTATCTTTGTGTTTCTGGTTTTTTGCTGCGCACAGGCAGATAATCGGTTTTTTGCCACTGAGACACCCTCCGATGCCAAGGCTACGGCGTGCCATGCCGAGGAGCACAGAGGGTGCACTAGGTTATTTTCTAGGCATTTCTGGCCAAAAACGGGCCATTATGACGCACTTAACGCGAATAAAATGTGTCAGGACGACACGAGTCTTGTTTTGACCGACTTTTCTTCGCTACTGCCTACCATACATTTAACGTGCTGTATTACAGTGCTTTAATTTCAAAAACAACCCTCCTTATGACCATATTGGCACATTATTTGCTAGTTACAAGGCGTCACGTTAAGAGGTATGTAAAAAAAATGCGTATCACTCGGTCATACACTGCGAAAGGAGGTTAGAGATGAAAGACAATAACAACAGCAACAAACTTACCTTGCTCACAACACTTGTGGTTGTTCTGCTTGCTGCCGTCGTGGTGCAGAGCATCGCCATGCTTGGGCTGCGGAAAGAGCTCCGCAGAGACATTGGCGAAAAAGCTTCCGCTCCCCGTGCTGTCGCATCTGATGACAAGGGGAAATCTGCTGGAACGCCCGCACCGGCCAAAGACCTGTTCGCCCGCGACCCGTTTGACTGGAACCTTGATGATTGGGATCCGTTCAAGGAGATGCACTCCATGCATGACCGCATCAACCAGATGTTCGGTAATGCCTACAACCGGTTCCAGAAGAGCGATGGTTTCGGGAGCTTTTTCGGCACCCACACGTTTTCGCCCTCTGTCAACATTGAAGATAAAGGTGATCGCTACCTCGTTACGGTCGATCTGCCAGGAGCTGAGGAATCGCAACTTGATATCAATCTGGACGGAGAGGAGCTCACAATCTCAGGCTCTGTTGAGTCGGAGATCCGGGATGAAGAGGATGGAAAGATGCTCCGGCAGGAGCGCCGCAGCGGCAAATTTAGCCGCACAATAATGCTTCCGGGTTCTGTTCAGGCCGATAAGATGACCTCAGAAAACAAAAAGGGGATACTTTACATAGAGATTCTAAAGGCAAAACAGGAGAGATAAAATGAACACAAGATATCGCAGAGATCAAAGAATTTATACTTGTATCGCAGCTCTTACAGATGGGACAAGGCTCAGAAATACGGTTATGAAGAGGATGCCGGGGTTGTCGTGACGAACGTGGAGCAAGGCAGCCTTGCCGGGCAGGCGGGTGTTCAACCTGGCAACCTGATCATTAGTGCAAACCGCAAACCAGTGACTTAACAAAAAATGGCAGACAACCGTCATTTCATATAAAAGGAGGTTTCTGATGAACCCGCTTCCGCAACGTGCTGTTCACACAGCACGGAAGTTTAACGACCTGCCGGAGCCGTTGCGATCCGTGCTTCGTATCGCGCTCACCGAGCGCGCCACCGATATTCACTTTGATCCCGCGCCGTCTGAGGAGGTCCTCCGCTTTCGAGTTGATGGGATTCTGCAGCGGAAAGAGCTCATCCAGGCTGATCAGAGAGGCCGGATCATCAACCAGATTAAAGTTGCCGCCAATCTGAACACCGATCACTCTTTCGTCCCCCTCGAAAGTGATATTGAGCTTCAAAGCGAGTGGGGCGACTTTCGTATCCGTGTTTCCATTATCCCTGTTGGAGTGCGGGCAGCCGCCCACTTACGTTTTCTGGCAGCAGACCGTACCGTTCTCGACTTAGAGAACCTGGGGATGCGGGCAGAGAACCTGCAGCATATTTCGGACGCTATATATCGCGGACACGGACTGATCCTCGTTGCCGGAGGAACAGGCACTGGAAAGACAAGCACCTTGTACGCACTTGCCAACGCCCTTGACCTGCAGCGGAATATCGTTGTCTCAATTGAAGACCCGGTGGAATTCAGACTCCCCGGGATCCGACAGCTTCAGGTCAATCAGCACCATGAACTCGACATGCAGGCAGGGTTGCGTGTCTTGCTCCGAATGGACCCCGACGCGATTCTCATCGGCGAGATCCGCGACGAGAACTCTGCCATAACGGCTGCCCGCGCTGCACTTGCCGGACGTCTGGTTGTTGCCACCATCCACGCGACAGATGCCGCCATGGCAATCGACGCTCTCAAGCATTACTCTGTGCCGAAGTACGTATTGAGCGGCGCGCTGCGCCTCGTGATTACCCAGGAACTCCTGCGCAGGGTCTGCCGGAAATGCTCCCGGCAGCGGGAACCAACTCCGAGCGAGTGTGCCTTGTATGAAAAGCACGGCCTGACTCCACCAGTCACAGTATCGAAAGCCGTTGGATGTGGAGAGTGCGACAACTACGGCTATGCCGGACGTATCGGTATCTATGAAATCACACCCATAGGAGCGGAACTTTCGGAAGCGATCAGCCGCGGCGACAACCGGTTGGAGTTTTGCAAACGCATTGCAGCTGAGGGCCACCAAAGCCTCGAAGCCAACGCCCTTCAAAAAGCCGCATGTGGAACCGTTTCAATCGCTGAAGCGAAAAAGCTCTGTTTCTCACGGTAATCATGGGCGAGCAGACGCTCTCCGCAAAGATTCACTCCGCAGGCACTTTTACTCCAGGGCGCACGCTCTTCTTACGCCTTATCCCCTGATTTTTAACACAGGATGCCGCCCATCTGCAAAAGAAAATTGCGCAGAGCAAAGGGGCGCACTCTTTTTCATTAAGTGCATCCGAAACCAATTCGCTGTATTGATGGCAATCATAGGCTATCACGAGCTGAAGAACTCATAGAAGACACGAATGCTCTGTCAAAGGTTGAGCGCCGACAGCCAGATCAGAATCACTGCTGTCGTAGATCCTATGGCCAACTGCGGAAATAGAGTGCTGACTAGTGGCACGGGATGATTGTCCGCTTGCACAACAGCGGTTCATATATTGGAGACATCAATATCAACGTGATTCCGCATGACTCAGGCACCGTGATAGTAGTCCGATAGAATCAAATCAGGCTCCTATGGCAATCGGAGCTGTAGTTTTGCGGGTTTCCAACGATCACATTGCGCTACACTTGCGCTTGCGCATCGCGCGCCGCATCGCGCAGGATCTCAGAGAGTGCGGGATGGATGTAGATCAGATCCAGCATCTCAGTGAGTGTTGCCCCGCACTTGAGCAGCGGTATCATCATATGCAGCAGGGTGGCGGCTTCGTCACCCATAATGTGGCAACCCAGCAGCTTGAGCTCCGAGCGCTGAACAATGATCTTCGCCAACCCTTCTTTCAGACCGCGGGCCACCCCCGCGTTGCTCTCTGCAAATGTGGCTCGTCCAATAATGATCTCATCCCCGCGCTCCGCAACATCCTGTTCACGCACTCCCACCCCGGCGATCTCAGGACGGGTGAACACCGCGTGGGGCACTGGACCGTAATCCAGCGCAACAGCTGGCGCGCCCTCGATCAGGGTGCGAATCAGGTATTGCGCTTCGTAGTTGGCTGTGTGCCGGAACAGGTAGTTGCCCACAACATCCCCCAGCGCATAAACCCCGGAAACATGGGTCTCTAAAAAGGAGTTCACCCGAATCTGCCCGGTTTTATCGCGCTGAATATCCGTGTTTTCAAGCCCGAGCTCCTGCGTCAGGGGAGTAACTCCAGTGGCAACCAGCAGGGCATCGCCGGTGAAGGTGCGTTTGCCCTCTGTCGCATGCGTGCACTCCAGCGCGTAGCTCTGTCCGTCAAAGCTGACGTCGCAGGGGTGCCAGCCGTTGTGGCACACATGGCGCCCGGTAAAACTTTTGGTGAATTCAGCCGCAATCTCACTGTCCTCATGCCGTAGCAAACGGCTTCGCACAATAAACTCGACCGCGCTGCCGGCCGCCCCATACGCATAGCCGAGTTCGACTGCGATGTAGCCGGCTCCGATTACCAGCAGCTTGCGGGGGAGGCGCGGATTTGTCAGCGCCTCGGTGCTGGTCATATACGGCACATCAGCGAGCCCAGCGATCTCGGGGATCTGGGGCTCGGCTCCGGTGGCAATCAGAATACGCGGTGCTGTGAGCCGGCGGGAGTTGACACGCAGCACATGATTGCTCTCAAATGACGCGGTTGCCGCAATCCGTTCCAGCGTTGGATAGCGGGTCAGACCATCTTGGAGCTGAAGGCGAATTCCCGCCACCTCGCGCGCTGTGCGCCCGATGAGATCCGAGAAATTAATTTCAGGCTCTGAAACCTTGATGTTGATGCGGCTCGCCTCGCGGATCTCATCAGCCAGCTCACCCGGATAGATGACCATCTTGGATGGTATGCAGCCGCGGTTCAGGCAGGTGCCGCCC
Source organism: Kiritimatiellia bacterium (assembly GCA_028686345.1). Taxonomy (GTDB): domain Bacteria; phylum Verrucomicrobiota; class Kiritimatiellia; order RFP12; family UBA1067; genus M55B167. The sequence continues at coordinate 19,175 of JAQUCE010000036.1, read as the reverse complement.
AGTGCATCGCGTTCGATGAGCGCGACCTTCAAGCCGCGCTTAGCCGCCGCCAGCGCGACTGGCAGCCCGCCTCCCGAGCCAATCACAATCAAATCAAAGTTCTCTATTTTTTGCATGTTTTTCCTAATCCTGATTTTAATTCTTTGCAAGTTGCTCCGCGTCCGGGCTACAAGCTGCTTTTTGACCTGGTGACCTGGTGACTTGGTGACTGGGTGGCATTGCTTACTGGCCCGGACCCCGATGCAGATGACCATTGAGTTAACCCATCATTTTTTCGGGGCGCGCCCCGCGGCGGGCTTGCCTGTAACTCGGCTGGCACGTTCCTTACAGCTTGCGAAGCACTGTAGCCGCGGGCCGTGACCGCGGGGCTCGTTTTTGGTGCGCCACCTGGCTGCTTACGGCTCGCATTGCACTACATTATCGCTTTGCCGGCGCGGTCACGGACCGCGCCCTACAGCTTCGACCTGCTAATCACTCGGCTGGCGCGTTCCCTAAGACACGCTAAAGCGTGAACTACATACGCAGCAAACAGTATGTAGTTCACGCTTTAGCGTGTCTTCTTAACAGGGGTGCGGCCATAATAAGAATTGCTCTGCTTTAACCTCTTTAACCATCTCTGTTTCTTTAACCTCTCTTACTCCTGGAAAAGCCGCACCAATTGCGTACCATGCCCAAAGACCTCCGCCTGATAACTGGCTTCAAAGGTTCCCTCATCACGCTGGCGCCAGAGGTCGCGCACCCGCTGCCGACCTTGCAGCCCGAGCGCCTTAAAGTCAATCGTGAGTGTGCTGGTCATAAAGCTGCGGTTGATCACTCCGACAACCGTGCTGCCGTCCTCCATTTTTTTGGCCCACACCTCCTGGGTCTCGCTCTTTTCAACCCGCGCCGCCTGTTGACCAAGAGGATCCTGATTGACCTCAATCACCTCATCGTTGGTCAGCAGGCTGAGGGTGAAGTCGTCAAGCTGGGTCATGTCGCAGCCGATCAGCAGGGGGGAGCAGAGCAGGCACCAGAGCGAGACATGGGTGTATTGCTGGTTGGGTGTCAGACGCGTTGGGTGGAGATCGCCCCAGCCGACCATGCCGACAATCAGCATGTCCGGGTCGTTCCAGCTGCCGGGCGCGGCAAAGAGTTCGAGTCCATCCTGCGCATCGAGGATTCCGGTCATGCTCTCCCAGGTGTCGGTGATGTCATAGGTGGTGCGCCAGCTTTGGCCTGCTTTAGCGCCCCAGGCCGAGACGTTGGCCAGGCCGTATTGGCAGATGCTGTGAATGATATCGCGGTTCTGGGCCCTTAGATGTTTGTCCATCAGCAGGTAGGGGCGCATTATCCCTTTCAGGTTGGAGATGTCGCCCACCGAGGGATAGCTGCACAGATCATATTTAAGGTAGTCGAAGCCCCACTCAGCATAGGTGCGCGCATCCTGAGCTTCGTGTTGCCAGCTCCCGATGCAGCCACCACAGGTGGTCGGGCCGGGCGAGGAGTAGAGCCCGATCTTAAGTCCGAGGTTATGGACATAATCAGCCAGCTCTCGCATATTCGGAAAGCGCTTGTTGGGCAGGATCGTCCCATCCGCGCTGCGCGCCGCGCCCTGCAACGAGGGGTCATCCTGCGCCTCCGGGTTGGTCTGCCAGAAATCATCGATGTTTATATAGCTCCAGCCATGATCCGCCAACCCGCTTTTAATCATGGCATCGGCTGCCTGGCGGATATGCGCAGCAGTGACAGCCCCGGCAAAGCAGTTCCAGGAGTTCCACCCCATGGGGGGTGTCAAGGCAATGGTTTCGCCTACAACCAGCCGCCACTCGCGCTGATCTTTGCCCTCGGCGTTTTGCGCTGACAGGGCGATCTTATAGGTGCCTGGCTGGCGGACACTCCCGGTAAACCTGCCGGTGGCACTGTCAAGTGTCAGGCCTGGGGGCAAGTTTTCGGCGGAAAACTTGATTGGTCGAACCCCGGTGGCCGGGATGGTGAACAGCACGGGCTTGTTAGGCCGCACGCCGAAAATACGGGCGCCGTTGATGCGCGGGGTTTCAGGGGCGGCTGGCGTGAGAACTCCCATCTGCCGGGTTAGCTGTTTATCAGTCGGGGTTAACACCGCCCCATCCCGCAGGGTGAAACGGGCATCGCACCAGTTGGCGTGATCATAGCTGATGCCATCGCCGCCATCCGAGACATGCAGGATTACCAGCTTCGCGCCCGTGAGGTCGGCCTTGATGGACTTGGCCCTCTGGGTAGCGCGCGCCTGCTTGGTTTCAGCCACCACTCGCTGGTCAGCATAGACCCGGAAAACGACCGACCCATTGCCGCGGCCACCGGTTTCATCGTCGATTCCCACCATGGCCTCAAAGCCGAGTGCCTGTCCGTCCGCCTGCAGCACAAACCAGCTCTCAGCATGGGTGCCGACACCGCGTTTGAAGTGCTGTCCGTCGATGGTCAGAGGGTTACCCTCAACCGAGCGGTTGGCGCGAGGCCGCCCCCACCCGCTGGTCATGGTGGTGAGCTCCAGTTCATCCAGCCAGCACTGTGTCTCGCCCATGCCGTTGAGGAGCGGGAGCAGCGCTGCAAGCAAAGCAATTTTCATAGGTTTCATCATTTTTTGGTGCTCCTTTATTGCAACCACTAAGTGGTTGCAATGGAGTGGTTAAAACAACCACTAAGTGGTTGCAATGGAGTGGTTAAAAAATCAACCTCTTCAACCCGTCTCACGCGCACCTGCGGCTCCCAGGAGTTCACGGTATATGCGCAGGTCATGGTCGGAGAAGCAGCAGAATGTCACCTCAAGCGCGGCGTTCGTTTTTTGCATAAAATCCCGACAAGTGGCAATGACAATTTCAGCTGCTTCCTCTTTTGGGTAGCCATAAACACCGGTGCTGATTGAGGGAAAGGCAATTGTTTTCACGTTGTTTTCCATTGCGATCTCCAGACAGCGGCGATAGCAACTGGCCAGCAGTTGACTTTCACGGGCATTGCCGCCCTGCCATATCGGGCCAACAGCGTGAATCACATACTTTGCGGGCAGGTTGTATCCGCGCGTGATTTTGGCCTCGCCGGTCGGGCACCCGCCAAGCGCGCGGCACTCCTGCAGCAGCTCCGGGCCAGCCGCGAGGTGGATCGCGCCGTCAACCCCTCCGCCGCCTAAGAGTGTGCTGTTGGCTGCATTAACAATGGCATCCACCTGCAAGGTGATGATATCCGCTTTGATCACATTCATGGCCTTAGAGTAGCATGATTGCGTTGTATTCGCAAATCGAAAGTTTTAGCTAGCAATTCGCATTTTCATAATTGTGCTTACTAATTTAATCAGGTAGTATGTGTCTGAGTTGTTCTTTTTGGAAGGCGGCTTAGCCTAAAAGCGGCAGCGTGAGATCGATGCCCATCGACTGGGTCGACTGAGATCGACTCCGGTTTGATGGAAGTCGCCGTCAGTCGAGGTCAGTCGAAAAAAAAGAAAGGATGCCCACCCATGAACCTCTTTGGAAAATACGGCGGCTACCGCAAGCTCGACAGCTTTACGATCGCCTCGATCGTGCAGCTCGCCACCTGGCGCTTCTGCACGACCTTCCTCAACCGCCGCAACGACCCGTGCGGCCGCCAGTTCGACCAGATGACCCAGGCCGCGCGCTCAGGCCGCGTCAACATCGCCGAGGGCTCGGAGCGGGCCAGCACCTCGGCGGAAACTGAGATGAAGCTCACCGACGTGGCCCGCGCCAGTCTGGCTGAGCTGAAGAACGACTACGAGTTCTGGCTCTTGTCGCGCCGCAAGCTGCCGTGGAAGGTGCCCACGCCCGAGGCCCGCGCTGTGCTGGATCTGCGGCTCGACCCCAATCCACTCGGTGAGGGTGACGGCCTGCACGAAGCCTCAGTTTATCTACTGGCGCAGTACGACAAGTTCGCCCGCTGGCTCGACAGCGATGACCCTGACCTGGTAGCCAACGCGCTCCTGCTCCTGATCGGGCGGGCACTGAACATGCTTGGACGATTGAAAGAGGCGCAGGGCGAGGCCTTTCGCCAGGAGGGCGGCTTTCGTGAGCGCCTGACCGCCGCGCGGCTCGAAACACGCGACCAGCAGCAGGTCGAGGCCGGTGCGCCGGCCTGCCCTGAGTGCGGTAAACCCATGCGCCAGCGCCAGGCCAAGGTCGGCTCGCACGCTGGGCATCCCTTTTGGGGCTGCGCCAGGTATCCGGCTTGCAAAGGCACGCGAGAGGTCGAGGAGGATGCGACTACCCCCGACTTCCATCGATGCCCGCCGACTCCCCATGACGGTAGTCGCCCCCAGTCGAGTCAGTCGAGTCAGTCGAGGTAATTGAAGGTAATCGACGGTAGTCGACTCCCCTCCATGACGGTAGTCGTCCCCAGTCGGCGGGAGTCGATGTCAGTCGAAGAAAAACCGCTACCACAAAGCCTTGTGCCAGACATTCATGCTCTCAATATGACCGGAGATATTGGTGTTGTTTTTCAGACGTCCGCCAAAATAGTAGCCGGCCTTGCTGAATGTGATGTTCATGCCAGGCGAGAGTGCGCGGGCGATTGTATAGGCGGTGACAACTCCTTTAAGCCGCATCGCCCCCTCCATCTCTGCCAGAAGTAGCTGCGCAAAGCCATGGCCGCGCCTTTCGGGGAGTGTTGCGAAGTCGGTCATCTCCACACTGGAAGCTTGCAGGTCCATCTCCGCGGATGAGGCGGCAATCAGTTGTCCATGGCTTTCAATACCAAAGTAATCCACATGGCTTTGCATGGTTTCCAGGATATAGTTTGGATCGTGAATGGGAAATGGATATGACTGAAAAACTTGCTGATAGAGCTGCGCCAGCGCGGTTGCATCAGATGGGCCGCAACTGCGTAGCACAAGCCCTTGCTCAAGCTGTTGCGATTGCTGCTCCGTTTTTTTCTGGAGCGCGAGCTTCAGGAACTCCTCAAGCTGCAGTGGGTTGGCCTCCACAGCTCGTTCCTCTGTCAGGTAAAACCCTAGGAACAGTGCGTCAGCAGCACCTGAGTAGAAAGCGGGGATCCGCGCTTCTAGCTGAAAGCCAGCGTCGAAAAACATCTTCGCATAACAATCCGGTATCTTGGCGAAGATCTTGGAGTAGCCGCGCTCCTTTGCCAACTGGATCAGGGCTGACGGAGAGGTGCCCGATAGCTCTGAGGCCAACTTGATCAGATAGATGCGGTCGTTGTAGCTGCCGTGTTGAATCACGCAGCCGTGAAACACTTCGATTGTATCTTGGGGCTCCATTAATCACGCCTTTTCATGCGATCATTGTCGTGTGGCACCAGTGCGAAAGTCTCGTCATGGTCAGCCAAAAGTTTTTCAATGCCGACTGAGCGGTACTCTGTTGCGTCGTCCAGCGCGAGTTGTAGGTCGCAGGTTTCGCAATTGCGGTCGCAAAAGGTGGGCTCATAGCTGTCGGGTTCGCGGTAGGTGGTGATAACCCCTTCATAGTTTCGCAGTATGACCTTGTTGGTTGACCAGGAAATCAGGTAGTTCGGCATAACCGGGATTTTGCCGCCGCCGCCCGGGGCGTCGATAACATAGGTTGGCACACAGAATCCGCTGGTATGGCCAATGAGGCTTTCGATGATCTCAATGCCCTTGCCAACCGGTGTTCTAAAATGACTCAACCCTTCGGAGAGGTCGCATTGATAGAGGTAATACGGGCGTACCCTGTTGACGGTGAGTTTGTGCATTAAAGCGCGCATTATCTTTGGACAGTCATTCACGCCTGCAAGCAGTACGGTCTGATTTCCCAGCGGAATTCCGGCATCCGCCAGCTTTGCCAGTGCCTGCTTGGCCGAGGTTGTCATCTCACGCGGGTGGTTGAAGTGGGTGTTGATCCAAAGGGGGTGGTGCTTCTTGAGGATTGCCACCAGTTCATCTGTGATGCGATAGGGGAGCACCACCGGTGTGCGTGTGCCGATGCGGATCGTCTCAACATGCTTGATCGCTCTGAGTTCGGTCAGAATGTAGTCCAGCATCGAGTCAGAGAGCAGAAAGGGGTCGCCGCCGCTGAGCAGAACATCTCTGATCACAGGTGTGTTGCGAATATACGCCAAGCCTGAGTCAATAACCTCTTTGGAGGGGATTTCATCAATATCGCCCACCTTGCGTTTACGGGTGCAGTGGCGGCAATACATGGCGCAGACATTACTCACTAGAAACAGTACACGATCCGGGTAACGGTGCGTAATACCGGGAACCGGACTGTCGCTGTCTTCATCCAGTGGATCCGGCATGTCAGCACACGAGATGGTCAGCTCCTGAATGGAAGGGACTGACTGAAGAAAGACAGGATCATGCTCAAAATGATCAATATCAATCAGAGACAGGTAGTAAGGGGTGATTGACAATGGAAACTTTGAGATTGTTTTTTGTATCTGCTCGATCTTGTCTTTGGACAAATTCAGTTCCAGCAATTTATTCAGGGCACTCAAAGAGGTGATGCGGTTTTTCACCTGCCATTTCCAGTCTCTCCAGTGTGAGTTAGAGGAGTCGGAATCAATCTTGCGCGCAATTTTTTGTTGGTTTTCGTTGTAAATCATAATAATCTTTCTGTTAACAGCCGTGGCCGGGTTGTGTTTTCCGGAACGCAAATATCTCAGATAAAACTTTTACAACTCTTTTTGTCTCTACTGCAGAAGTCATTAAGAAAATCACGCACGAGTCAATAAGATAGCCTTTTTAGGGGTTTTTTGTCAAGGTCACGAATCAGACCTTGAGCGTTAGCCTTTGCTTTTGCTATAATTAAAGCGAATAAACTTGAAAGGGTAAAACATGTCATTCACACTATCTTTAGGTGCTCAGGCACCGGATTTCAATCTGCCGGCCACTGATGGAAAGAATTATCAACTCATCGACTTTACCGGTGCCGAGGCCTTGGTGATATTTTTCACCTGCAACCACTGTCCCTATGTGATTGGCTCGGATGAGGTCACCCGTCAAACAGCGGAGAAGTTTATTCCGCAAGGCGTTCAATTTGTGGGGATTAACTCCAACAGTAAAAACACCTACCAAGAGGATGATTTTCCGCACATGGTGGCTCGCATGCGGGAAGAGCGCTTCCCGTGGGTCTATCTGCATGACGAAACTCAGGAGATCGCCAGAGCTTACGGCGCCCTGCGGACACCTCATTTTTATCTGTTTGACAGTGAGCGCACGCTGATTTACTCAGGCAGGGGGAATGATTCACCCCGGGATGCAAGCCGGGTGCGTGTCAATGATCTTCAGCGAGCTTTAGAAGAGTACCTTGCTGGAAAACCGGTGAGTATCCCGTTGACCAATCCCATTGGCTGCAATGTCAAATGGGAGGGCCGGGACGCGCACTGGATGCCGGCTGAGGCTTGTGACTTGGTGTAACAGTACTCTGTAAGCTGTGAGCTGTAAACTGTAAACTGTAAGCTGTAAACAGCGGACAGGCATTAAAAGCTGCTTTGGCTGCTATTCAATCAGCTTCGGTTACAAAACCCAAAAGATTTGTGAAAGATGCCGAGAGGGTGCGCTGCGTTGTTTTTGAGGTAAAAAATCTGTTGCAGTGCTTTTGTGACCCACAAGGAGATAAACTATGAACTATGCCTACCTGCATCCGCGTGATGAAATTACTTTGACTCTCGCCCGGATCTACCATTATAAAATGACGACGACCTCGGGTGGCAATCTCTCCATCATGGATGAGAATGGAGATATCTGGATTACTCCGGCACGCCTTGACAAAGGGAACTTAAAAGCCGAGGACATTGTTTGCGTGAAACCCGACGGCACAGTGGTCGGTTCGCATCCTCCCTCATCGGAGTTTCCTTTTCATAAATCAGTTTATGAGGCGCGCCCGGACATCAAAGCGGTTGTGCATGCCCACCCAATAGCTTTGGTGGCCTTTTCAATCTCCAAGAAACTACCTGACACTAAGATCATACCGCAGGCGTTCCGCTGGAATGGGGCGGTTGGATTTGCTGCGTATGGAATACCGGGAAGCCAGGATCTTGGCGATAAGATCGCCGCGAAATTTGCGGAGGGATTCGACAGCGTGATCCTCGAGAGCCACGGTGTCTGCTGCGGCGGTTCAAGCTTACAGGATGCCTTTCAGCGCTTCGAGACCTTGGAACTCTGCTGTAAAACTCAGATCAAGGGCTCAATGCTGGGCGAACCGAAGAGTTTAAGCGATCAGCAGTTGCAGCTGGAGAGCAAGAGCGGTACTGGGCTGGACTCTTTCGAGTATGACCCCAGCATGATGTCGATCAAAGAGAAGGATTTGCGCAATCAGCTCTGCCGTTTTGTTGAACGGGGTTATAGGCAGCGTTTGCTGACTGGAACGATCGGCACATTTTCGGTGCGACTTGATGAAAACTCTTTTTTAATCACGCCGCGTCCACTCGACCGCTTTTCAATGCTGCCGGAGGAGGTTGTGATGGTGCGCAAGGGCAAACGGGAGATGACCAAAACTCCGAGTCATGGTGTGCTCGCGCACCAGGCGATCTACCATGCCCATCCAGAGATCAACTGTGTGATCAACGCCTCGCCGGTTAATGCGCTGGCATTCAGTGTCTGTCACCAGGAGATTGACACACGCACACTGCCTGAGTGCTATATTTTTCTGCGGGAGGTGAGGGTTCTGCCCTTTGAGACCACCTTCAATAATTATGAGGAACTGGTGGCCAGACTTTCGCCCCGCAACCCGGCTGTTGTGTTTGAAAACAACGGGGTCATGGTGGTTGGCAGTGATCTGCTCGCTACCTTTGACCGCCTTGAGGTGCTGGAGTGCGCGGCTGAGGCGATCCTTAACTCACTGCCCATTGGCGGCCATGTGCCGATGGACGCAAAGGTGATTGAGGATATCTGCGAGGCGTTCAATTTGGAGAAATGAATTTAACTATCATGAATTATTTTAAAAGCTTGAGCAGTGCGCGCGGTATGGCTTTGATTGCTGCCGCATCTCTGAGCGGCTCTGCGGTGTTGGCGGCAGATCGTTTTGTTGAGGCCCCGGAGCGGAGTGTGCCGGTGATCGACCGAGTGGATCTGGTGGTTGTCGGAGGTAGCGAAGGGGGCATGGCAGCGGCATGGCAAGCAGCCCGGCTCGGTGCAAAGGTAATGCTGCTCAACGATGAGTATTATCTGGGCAGTGAGGTCACTGCTAAAGGGCGTTATCTGTTGGACGGGCCCGCGCCTGCCAAGGAGTTCAGCAAGGCGCTCTTTGCGGATATGACTCCTTCAGCTTACCGTAAACAATCGGATGCGCTGCTGCTGCAGGCCGGTGTGGTTTTTCTGAACAACACACGCCCCGCCGGGGTGCTGATTGACCTGCAAGGGGAGCTGTGCGGTGTGGTGACCGCCAATAAGGCCGGTCTGCAGGCGGTGATAGCCAAGGTGATTTTGGATGCAACCTATGTGGGTGTTGTGGCTGATCAGGCAGGTGCTGCGCGCACCCCTTGGCAGGTAAAGACTCTGAGTGTCAGCCGGGCCAGGTTTAAAAAGGGTGGCGCGACTCTGAATGAGCTGGTCAAAGAGGTGCCCATGCCGGAGCTCTCATGGCCGCTGCTAAATCAGGCTGAGACACTGCTGCGGGGCGGGCATCAGGGCGCCATTGGCAACGCATTCGCCTATAACCTGCACTTTGTCATGCCAACGGCGATCCTTGCCAAGGTTAATGATAAAGGCGCGGCTTTTGCAGGGGCGGATGGGCTGGATCTGGGCGTTTGTGAACCAGCGGGGGTGAAAAACCTGCTGGTGCTGGGCTCCTCTTGCGCTGTCAGCCGGGAGGCGGTCAAAGCTCTGATGCAGCCAATTGCACTGGCTGAGGTCGGTGAAAGGCTGGGAGAGAGGGCGGTCAGGATGGCGGCGGCGGTTTCCCTGCCGGCAAAGGTGGTGATGAAGGCGGCCGCGCCGGCCGGCAGGGGTGTGGCGGGAGTCGCTATCCGGGAGTTGAATGAGCGCGAACGCCCCTACAGCAATAAAAAGCTGGAAACAATCACTCAGCCCCGGAGCGGGGTGCCGGTTTGGGGTGATTATGATCTGATTGTAGTGGGCAGCGGCCCGGCTGGGCACTCAGCTGCGATTGCCGCCGGGCGCGCCGGGGTTCGGACATTGCTGATTGAGCAGGCCGGTTATCTGGGGGGAAATACCGCGCTCGGGATCAAGTCTTTCTGGCGTGGCTACTGCAGGGGCTTTAATCAGGAGTGGAAAAAGAGTGGAGCCGCCTACCTGAAGATGCTGGCAGAGGCTGATGTTGAGATCTGGTATCATACCCAGGCGATGGGTGCTGTGATGCGGGGGCAACAGGTGGTTGGCGTTGAGGTGGCAACCTGGATGGGGCGTGGTGCGGTGCTGGGGCGGATCATTATCGATGCCTCCGGTGAGGGTGATGTCTGCGCCGCCGCCGGGGCGGAGCTGTTTTATGTTAACAACGGCGACCTCTGTCTCGAAGAGGCCTCGTTTAAAGATATCGGCCTTTATGCAAATGTGATGCCATTCGACCCGGTGGATATTTTTGGCGCCACAATGCATCATGTGCTGGCCGTGCAGGCCGCGCCTCAGATGGGCTGGGATCATATGCCGATGGTGCAACTGCGCGAGAGCCGCAGGGTCAAAGGCGATCATGTGATCAATGAACTGGATGTGAGCGCGGAGCGCACCTATCCTGATGTGATTTCAATTGCCGCGTCTGCCTTTGATCCGCACGGTTACTATGACAGCGACTACAGCTTTGCCGGTTTGATGCTCTCAACCAAGCATGTCAAGGAGAGTGTGAAGGTCAATATTCCGCTGGGAGCGATTGTGCCAGCAGGGCTGGACGGGATTATGATGGTTGGGCGGTGTCACTCCACTACCCATGATGTGCAGGCCATGGTGCGCATGAATCCGGATGTGATTAATGAGGGCTATGCTGCCGGATATATTGCCGCGCTTTGTGTGCAGAACAATACCCTGCCGCGCGAGGTTGATATCAAGGCGCTGCAAAAGAAGATGGTTGAGGTGGATATTCTGCCAGCGGAGGATATTGAACGCATCACGGGGGTGATGGCAGAGCCCACAGAGGCGGAGATTGCTAAAGCCGCGCGTGACCCTTCGCTCAGGGCCAACCTGCTGACGCTGGCCCGCGGGGGGGAGCGCTCTGTTTTACCGCTGCAGACTGCTTTCAAAGAGAGCCCAAGCTTGGCCAAGGCCAAAGCGCTCTGCCTGCTGGGGGATTCCGCCGGTGTGCCGCTGCTGACCGCCTGGGTTGAGAAAGAACCGTTGGGCAAAGGCCCTGCCTACGACTGGGAGGGTTTTTTAAATGTGCCGGAGCTTGACGGCGCTATGTGGCTGTTGGGGATCCCGCAGGATAAGCAGGCTGTGCCGACGCTGGTCAACAAGCTGCGTGAGTGCCGCGCTGACACTGGTTTCAATCGGCTTAGGTCGGTTGTCATGGCGCTGGGCCGCATCGGCGATCCGCAGGCTGCCCCGGCACTGGCGGAGTTTCTCAACCGACCCGGCGTGATGGGACACTCTGATAAGGGAGCAGAGCCCGGCGGCATCCTTGCGCCGCAGTTTTCACAGGCGCTGATTGAGCTCTTTGCCGCGTCGGCACTCTATCGCTGTGGCGATGCCGACGGCTTGGGCCGCAGAATCCTCACTGAGTATATTGATGATTGGCGCGGGGTTTTTGTGCGCTATGCTGGATATGTGCTTGAGAAAGGCGCACCAGCATCGTCGCCGCTATCGCAACCAGAGGCATAGCCGCCCTGAAAAAAAATCTCTTAGGAGTGCGCTTGATTATGTCGGTTAAATATTTGTTAATTCTGCTGGCCGTAACCTTTACTTGCGGCCTGTGCCTGGCTGTTGAGGAGCAGGCTTCGGATGTGGCGCATCAAGCCGCACTGGAACTGAAAACCTCAGTCGAGCTTTTTGTCAACAGCCGCAGCGCCGGCAGCCTGAATGAGTTCAAAAAGGCGGCGGCCAAGGTGCGGTCAATGGCCGAGCGCGGTGAACCGTTTTTCAGGTTTTTGATGGCGGTCTACTCGCAGCAGGAGCCGCTTTGCGCGCTGCCGGAGGAGCTTCGGAAAAAATACCTCAGCGAGGGGCGCATCCATATGCTCGCCCGCGCTGAGCAAGGCAACTCCATGGCGCAATATCTGGTCGGGCTGGATTGCGATTTCAATTTGAAGAGCAAAGAGGATGCCCGCGCCTGGCTGGAAAAATCCGCAGAGCAGGGGTATGCCCTGGCGCAGAACGCGCTGGGCATGGTCTACTACCGCGGGGCAGGGGTACGGCAGGACTATGAGAGATCCGCTGATTACTTCCGGCAGGCTGCCATGCAGGCGAATTCCATTGGTGAATATAACCTGGGAACCCTTTATGCTCAGGGTCACGGGGTGCCGCAGGATGATGATATGGCTCAGCACCTCTATCAGCGCGCCGCTGATAAAGGGCACTCTGATGCCATGAATAATCTTGGCTGGTTTTGTCAGCAGGGACGGGGAGGGGATAAAAATTTGCAGGGGGCACTTGAGTGGTATCATAAATCTGCGCTTGGCGGCAACCCGGATGGTCAGTATAATCTGGCGTTCATGCTCGCAACCGGGCTGGCCGGGGCGAAAGACCCTGAGGCGGCCTTGCAGTGGTACCGCGAGGCCGCGCAGGCTGGCCACCCGGAGGCGGCTTTCAAGCTCGGCGTGATCTATCGGGACGGTCAGGGTGTGGAGCAGAACCACACGCAGGCGCTGGAATGGTTTAGCGGAGTTGCTGCCAAGGGACACGCCATGTCGCAGTATGCGATTGGCCAGATGTACGAAGATGGCCTGGGGGTTGCTCAGGACTCCGAGCGTGCGTTGCGCTGGTACCAAAAAGCCGCGGAGCAAAAAAATCCCTTTGCCGTGAATGCGATTGGAACCATGCACTATCGCGGCAAGGGGGTGGAGAAAAGTTACGAGTTGGCGGAGAAGTTTTATCGTCTTGCAGCGGAGACTGATTTTCCGTTGGCGCAAAATAATCTCGGGATGATGTATTTACGCGGCGAAAGCGTGACTCGGAACTATGATGTGGCGGTCGACCTGTTCCGTCAGGCAGCGCGTGGCAATTGTCTGGAAGCTGTCTACAACCTAGCGATGATGTATGAATATGGTCGCGGAGTCTCCCGCAGCCATGTCGAGGCAGCCAAACTCTGCCGGGATGCGGCGCGGCGCGGCCATGTGGGCGCAGCCGAGTGGCTGACAATGAACGGCTACTCAACCTGGGCCAGCGAGTAACAGTCTTCGCAATAGCTCCGCCCGGACAAGCCGAGCTTCGCTTTTACGCCGTGACAGGGAAGCGTGAATAGCAAACAGCTGCCCCGTAAGGTTTGTTGTTCAGCCTTTCTTTGTCACGCCGTAGCCTTGGCCAAAGAGGGGAGGGCTGCTCCATGGCGGATTGTTTAGATTGAGATTGGGATTAAGATTAAAGCCCCGACAACATGCTTGTCCTGTCCTTTGGTAAGGGACTAGATTAGCGCCAGGAGCGTAGTGCGCAAGTGCGCGAATGCGCGAATGCGCGAGTAAACAAGGTCGCGCCTTTAGTGCGACTACCACACCTGCGCTGCACTGCGGAGTGCAAGAGTTGTCGTTCGGTGTAGTAGCCGCTCTACGAGCGGCATTTTGCTACAGGCTCTTGAAAGGCACGCCCCGGGGTGTAGGGTTGCTTCTCAGAAGCAATTGCGGACACCGGGTGTTTGTTCGTCAAAGGCGCGCCGGGGGATTTCATCATCTTTTTTTGACTTGACACGGTGCGAAGCAAGGAAGTCGTTCGTTATGCGGTGGATGATTGAGAAGTATATCCGCCGCTATGCGGTGGATGATTGAGAAGTATATCCGCCGCTATGCGGTGGATGATTGAGAAGTATATCCGCCGCTATGCGGTGGATGATTGAGAAACAAGCCGCAATAAGGCTGCGACAGACAACTTTTTGGAAAGAACAATCAATTACTTTAGTGTGCTATGCTCCGATTTATGAAATTTCCTCTACTACTCCCCGCTGAGCTGCCAATTGCCGCTCTGGCGGATCAAATCCAGCGTGCGCTCCAAGTCCATCAGGTCATTGTTGTGAGCGGCGACACTGGCTCAGGCAAGACCACTCAACTGCCCAAAATTGCGCTCAATGCAGGCCGCGGCGGAAGAGGCTTGATTGGTGTCACGCAGCCGCGCCGCCTGGCCGCGTTTACCATGGCCAAGCGTGTTGCCGCTGAGCTGAATCAGGAGCTGGGTGGATTTGTCGGCTGCCAGCATCGCTTTGAAAGATTGCTCTCACGCAAAACCCGCGTAAAGTTCATGACCGACGGCATCCTGCTCGCTGAGAGCCGGGGCGACCGACTTTTGAGGCAGTACGACACCATCATCATCGACGAGGCGCACGAGCGTTCGCTCAATATTGATTTTCTGCTCGGTATTATTAAGCGCGTGCTCCCGCAGCGTCGCGATCTGAAGGTGATCATCAGCTCCGCCACCCTGGATGTGGCGCGTTTCTCCGCCTTTTTCGACAACGCCCCGGTGATTGCAGTGCCTGGCCGCGTATATCCGATTGAGCTGCGCTGGCGTCCATCGCCCGATAATGATGAAGCGGATCTTGCGGCTCAGATTGCCAATGCCTGCGATGAGCTGATCGCGGAAGGGGAGGGGGATATTCTGGTTTTCCTGCCAGGGGAGCATGATATCCGCGACGCGGCAGAGGTGCTCAAAGGACGCTGCTTGGCGCGAACCGAGATTATTCCGCTGTTGGCATCGCTGCCCGCCGCTGAGCAGCAGCGCGCCTTCACCATCACCCCGCAGCGACGGATCATTCTTTCGACCAATGTCGCCGAGACCTCGGTGACAATCCCGGGCATCCGCTATGTGGTTGACTCCGGGCTGGTGCGCCTCAACCGCTACAGCCACCGCACGCAGGTGCAGCGCCTGCTGATCGAACCAGTCTCCCAGGCCAGTGCCAACCAGCGCATGGGCCGCTGCGGACGCGTGGCGCCAGGCATCTGCATCCGCCTCTACGGCGCCGATGATTTTAAAAAACGCGAGCACTATACGCCGCCTGAGATCCTGCGCACCTCGCTGGCCAGCGTGATTCTGACCATGCTGGATCTCAACTTAGGCGAGGTACAGGATTTCCCCTTTATCGAGCCGCCCTCTAACGCCATTGTTAAAGAGGGACACCGCAAACTTGAACTGCTGGGAGCGATCAACTCTGTGAGCAATGCGCAGAGTGATCCAACCTACACGTTGACGCGGCTTGGCCGGCAGCTGGCTCAGCTCCCGGTCGGCCCTGAGCTGGGCGCCATCCTGTTTGCGGCTGATCGTGAAAAGGCGCTGCGCGAGACCCTGATTGTCGTAGCCGCGCTGGAGTGTGACAGCCCCAAGCGCCGCCCGATTGAAAAGCAGGCCGAGGCGGATCGTGCCCATGCGCGCTTTCTCTCCCCAACCTCGGATTTCTCAGGGCTGATCCGTTTGTGGCGCTGGTATCTGGATGAAACAGGCAGCGGTTCACAGGGCCGCAAACGTAAGATCTGCAATGAAAACTATCTCTCATATCCCAAAATGCGCGAGTGGATTGATCTGCACTCCCAGTTACGCAATATCTGCCAAGAGTTAAAGCTAAATGTCGATTCACACTCCGGCGCTGAGGATGGGATGCACCGCGCCCTGCTACGCGGCTTGATCACCAATATTGGCCATTTTGACCCTGAAACCAATGAATATCAGGGGGTTCGCGGCATTCGCTTCTCTATCTTCCCAGGATCAGGGCTGGCTAAACTCAAGGAGCAAAAGGCAACTGACGGTAAAAAACAGTTTGCGCATGGCCACAAACAGATCAGTCGCGAGTGGGTGTTGGCCGGCGACTTGGTCGAGACCTCCCGGCTGTTCGCGCGTCAGGCCGCCTGCATTGCACCGGAATGGATTGAACGAGTGGCAGGCCCTTACTGCAAATACCAGTATTGGGCTGAGAGCTGGGATGGACGCCGCGGTTTTGTCTCGGTCAAGGAGCGCGCGACTTTTTTCGGTCTGGTGATCTCTGATGGGCGCAGCCGGGATCTCAGCCGGATTGATCCTGTGGCAGCACGCGAAATTTTTATCCGTGAGGGGCTGGTGCGCGCTGATTTTCCGGCTCCCATCCCGGATTTTATCGGGCAAAATCATCGCCGGATCACCCGTCTGCTGGATATTGAGGCCAAGAGCCGTAGCTTGGGTGCTCTCTTTGATCCTGAGCATGCCGCCCGGTTTTATGAGAAAAAACTGCCGCCGGATATCTGCAGTGCGGCTAGCTTGCGCAGCTGGATGAGCAGTGCGGCTCCAGCCGCGCTCCAGGCTCTGATCATGAGCGATGAAGACCTCCCTGCGGCTGGCAGCCGTGAGCATGATTTCCCGGAGTACATCACCCTGCATGGCAACCGCTTGAAGCTGACCTACTGCTACCATCAGGGCGCGGAAGACGACGGCATTACCTGTGAGGTTCCTCTCGCTTTGCTGCCAATCGCAGCGCAATGGCCCGGTGAATGGCTGGTGCCGGGGGCCTTGGATGAGAAGCTGCGCTGGATGATTCATGTGCTGCCATCCCGGTATCGCAGAGCCCTGCAGCCAATTGAGGAGACCATTGCGATGTGCAGAAGCTCTATGCACGTCGGCAATGGTTCGCTGACCAAGGCCCTGGCAGCCGCTATCTACCAGGTGCGTGCTGTGCGGCTGCCCCCTGAGTGCTGGCAGGGTTTGGAGTTTCCAGCGCACCTGATTGTCCGGTTTTTGGTCTTTGACCAGCAGGGACAGACCCTGGCTGCCAGCCGCGATATCGCCGGGTTGCTGCAGCGCTTTCAGGGTGAGGCAGTGTCGCCAGTGCCAGCCAGTGCAACCGTGCAGCGCTGGAACCGCAGCGGAATTACCGGTTGGGATTTCGGCCCTCTGCCAGAGCAGGTGGATGTGGGCAAAACCGGGTGGCCCTTGATCCACTATCCTGCTTTGGTGGATGATCAGTCGAGCGTTTCCATGCAGCTCTTTGCCCTGCAAAGCGAGGCGGCAGCCGCGCATCAGAGGGGTGTTTGCCGACTCTTTGCGCTGGCTTTGGGTAAATCATTTAAGGGATACTCGGGCGCACCTTCGCTCTCCAAAAATATTACCCTCTATCTGACGCAGCTGGAAATGACCCCCAAGCAGCTGGGGGTTGAGATTGGCAACGCGGTGCTGCGTGAGAGTTTTGCAGAGGGTCTCCCCGTGATCCGCGATAAGGCGAGTTTTGAAGAGCGGCTGCAGGCTTGTTATGGACGGGTGCACCTTGCGCATAATCGCCGGAGCCGCGCTGTGGTTGCGATCCTGCAGGGTGCCATGGAGGTTGAGCAGCTGCTGACAAGCGCTGCGTTGATGGAGAGTACGCTGAATGATATCGCGGAACAGATTGCCTGGTTGGTCTTTCCCGGTTTCGCGGAGAGTGTGGCACTCGCGACTTTGGAAAATTATCCTCGTTACTTGGAGAGCTGCCGGATCAGAATCCAGCGGGCGCAGATCAACCCGGATACCGAGATGCGTAAGCTGAATGAGCTGGCCCCGCACTGGCAGCGCTACACACAGCTGCTGGCCTTGAAGCATGCGCCGCCCTATGACGCAGAGCTGTTGGATCAATACCGCTGGATGCTGGAGGAGTTTCGGGTCTCCCTCTTTGCCCAAGAGTTAAAAACCGCTTACCCTGTTAGTTCGCAGAGATTGCGCAAGTTGTGGGAGCGCGTGTGCAAGGATATGCTGCTATCCTAAAGCAGCTAGTCGCCGCCTGTCTGCGTGCTACGCACAGGCAGACAACCAAAAGAGTTTATGTGATGTGTGGCAGATTTTCACCCTCACAAAAAGTTTGTGAACAAGAGCTCGCTGCTACAGTAACAAACTCCCCGCGTTCCGGGAAACAAAGTGATAATGGAGTAGTGCAAGCATTTTGCTTGCAGAAAACACTTCCATTAAAGCTGGAAGCTTGGGATGAAATTTCCATCCATACGAGAGTGAATAAAACGTAGAGCCGTGCACTTTGACCCCGGCTGGCGTGGTTTGACCCCAACTGACGCGAAGGCGCGTTTACTTTGTCAAATATAAAAGCATTGATGAATTAAATGAGGTATGGAAAACAAGTTTTGTGAACTGGGACGTTTTTAATGATCCGGTTCAGCCCCCGGATGCAGCAAGGAAGGATATGGAGGAGTACTGCCGTTTGACAGCGGATCACTGTTTCAGTATCTGTAGTCGGTTTTTGAAAAAGGTCGCTCCCCTGAAACTCTATCTGGGTTGTCGTTTCGCGGAGTACAACGCGATAGTGGTTGAAGCTGCAAATCGCTATTGTGATGTGGTGTCATTTAATTTATACAGCCGGACCGTTAAGGGCTGGGCACCACCGATTGAACTAAATCGTCCGGTTCTGATAGGCGAATTTCATTTTGGAGCACCGGATCGCGCTCCGTTTGGCTCGGGTCTGATAGGTACGGCTGATCAGCAAGAGCGTGCCTCGGCTCTGACGAGCTATGTCGAGGGGGCACTGCAAAACTCTTTGATTGTTGGAGCACACTGGTTTCAGTACCGGGATGAACCTGCCACTGGTCGCCCGCTGGACGGTGAAAACCATCAGGTGGGACTTGTGGATATATGTGACACTCCCTGCCCTGAAACTATTAAGGCTGTCCGTGGTGTCTCAAAAAAAATGTATCCTCTACGCATGGGCTTGAAATAAATTCACCGCTCTCACGAGCGATTTTTTACTCCTTCATTCCTCGTAGTTCATCCTTTTATACTTTGGGTCTTGACCTCTCCGGCATCCTCTAAGGAGCTGGAGGTGTTGGCGGTTTATTGTGTTGTGAAACTAAAGTAACTCTTTCAACCACTTCGACCCACTTGCGGAAATCAGTGCCTGTCCCTAGGAAATCCCTAGGAAATCAGTGCCTGTCCCTAAACGCGCGGGAAATCTTAGGAAATCAGTGCCTGTCCCTAAACGCGCGGGAAATCCTAGGGAAATTAGTGCCTGTCCCTAAACGCGCGGGAAATTAGTGCCTGTCCCTAAACGCGTGAGGAGGGGTAAAATTAGTGCCTGTCACCTTTTTGAAGTTATGCGGTAAAATCAGAAAAAGCTGTTTATATTTCACGTCCCGGTTAATAAAATTACTTAAAATCACTAAACCTGAATTTTATATTATTTTTTATCTAACAAAAAGTCATTTACTGCCCCGAAATG
>JAQUCE010000141.1 GCA_028686345.1 Kiritimatiellia bacterium | reverse complement strand
TATTTACTGCCCGGATAACTGCATAGCGCTGGCCATAATCGTTGTAGGCAAACCAGGTGGTGTTGGATGCGGAGTCGCGTGTCCACGCGACCTGACCCTTATCGTTGTAGCCCATAAGAGTGAAGGTATTGCGGCTGCCGGAGGCGGCTACGACTGTTTCCAGTTCCACTATGGTTGCAGGGTTGGATCCAAGTACATCGGAGGACAGGTTGCCTGACATGATGCGATGGCCCAGGTCGTCATACCAGTTGGTGGTTACAACGCCACTAACGCTGATGGTTTTTGTCTGCAAGCCAGCGAAGGTAATGGCGGCGTTGGTCAGGGTTAACGAAGGTGACGATGGTGTTAACGCAAGGCCAATTGAGGGCTTCTGATCGCGGTTGAGCAGTTGCTGTGATATGGTTTTGTTGCCGCGGATGTCGGTGGCTTTGATCTCGTTCATTATAAGACGACAAACGAAATCTATCCAGTGCAGACAATGTTTCATGTAGTTTTTCACTCTCCTGAAACTCCTTTCGACCTTATAAACACTGCTTCATTCTCCTTTTTTGAACTCTGCTGAGTTTTTTAACCCTTCGAGATCCCAAACCTCAAACGAAGATGTATTCAATATACCCCTGGTAACAAGTTGTTTGTTACCGTTTTTAAAACAAAGAACTTTTGATTTTCCCTGCCTATTTTCGCGAACTAAATTTCCACATTTAGACCACTGCGGTAAACCCCAAATTTGCACTCCTCCAAAATTTTCTCCTAACGCTATTTGGCTTCCCCCAGGTGCTATTGCAATACTACCTCCGTAGAAATAAAAATTTTTGGACTCAGATGCAAAAATATGCCTGTTAATCTCAACACCTGTACTACCATCAAGACATACAACTTTATTTTCATCTGCTAGAACAAGCATATTTTGTATTGAATCATAGGCTGTTGGTAATACTGGGCATTGGAATGCCAAGGTAATAGGCTTGCCTGGACCATCCAGTGCATAAACCCATAAACAGGTCTCTTTGTTAATATTATATCCTCGCCATTCACGCAAATTAGTCTGAATGATCATTATCTCATTATCAGAAGTAAAGGACTGATAATAAGATTGATCAAAACGACCAATGTTAAACGATTTCTGTATGATGTTTTTATTATTCATAACATCTATTATTATTCCTGTTTTCGTCAATCGGCTGATGGAATACAAGCTTCCGTCAGTACTACTACACCATGACAAAGCAGTCCTATAAATATCAAGGTCACTTGAGGATATATTGACTAAGCTTGGGTATTTTTCAACACGAAAGTTTTGTGGAAACTCATTTTCGGACAACACCACAAAACATATTTTATCTTTACTAAATGCTATAATCTGTCGTGCGCATTCACTATATTCTACTTTAATGACTGCATTTGTGAATATATGCAATGCCCACAGGGGTAATCCCGTATCTTTTAGTAAAGATAAATTACCAGAGGACCATCCAACAACATCATTACTATCGATAGAAGACAAACAAGTTGGACTGTCATCAATATAGCCAGCAAACTTGATTCCTTTGGACCTATATTTTTCCCTTTTCACACATCCAACAGTTAAAAAATTGAGTATGTAAACCAAAACCAGCAATATGTGTAAATTCATTCTTTGCGCATTCCTTCCTAAAACTATTGTTTACCTAAAATCGCGAGCCCAAGTGCTACTCCTGGTGGCGGGTTTTTAATTGGCGGCGGCAACCCCCCTTTTGGAGGATAAGGCTTTCCAGGAACGGGATCTGATTTATTCCATTCATCAGTTTCTAAGAGAACGCTTGCTCCCAAAGTTTGAAGGATAGTTCTTTCCTGAACTGCAGCATCATTGATACACTTAACATAGCTACTACAATTATAATTTTCTTCATACTCCCCCCAATCTTTTTCAGACACATCAAGTCTTTCAAGTATGTTAGATACGTGCTCTTGTTCATGCCCATACATACCTTCAATAGACCATCCCCCTTCCAAATTTGCTATAACTGCAAACATATTTATTCCTACACTACAAGACACCTTTAGGCAGTCATCACTAGTGAAAAATAAATCAAGGAAACTAAAACTAAAGATACGTGGTTTCTCTTTACAACTTACACAACCGCACTTAACATTGACGTAAAGCTCTAAAGTCCCCATTTCCGCTGGCTTACCAGTCTTTAGGTCATAAGCATTACCTTTCATCCAAGGTAACCCTTCAGAGGTTTTAGGATTAACTGACATAGTTAAAAGCCCCAAGAGATCAAAAACATTAGCAGCATCATTCCTAACAAACCCATACAACAACAAGCCACTCCTCTCCCCTTTCGGATCACGATTCAGCCATCTTCCCGTCACAGGATCATAATACCGGTAGCCATAATAATACAGTCCGGTTTCTGCATCCAGATACTTGCTGCTGAAACGGAAGACGAAGTCATCGACCATATCACCGGATGAAGCGGAGGTGTTTCCAAACGCGTCATATTCGTAATGGGCGACTACTGTGCCGCTGTCATTCAGATATTCGGTTATATTACCGTTAGCGTCAGCCAAAGCATAATAAGTGTTGATTACAGAATTTGCAACCTTAGTTTCACACAATAAACCGCCGACACTACCAGCTCCCTGAAGGGTGCCGGAGAGGTCAAGGCCCCAGGTGTAGAAAGATGAATTATGAGGGATGAAGGATGAATTATTAGTGGAGGTTTGTTCGCAAATAAGGTTCCATGAATCCCAGACAAATGTCTTACTCTGTGTCTCTGTGCCTCTGTGGCAAATTTTCTTTATCCGGCGGGATTGGTGGTCGTAGGTGTAGCTTGCGACAACAGCGGTTGTCAGGTTAGACACGCCTATCAAACGGTTCTCTGCATCCCATTGGCAGTGCCAACCCTCACCCCCGGCCCCAGAGGTGGAGGGGAGAAAAGTCATGTTGCCGTCGAGATCAAAGGTCGGGGTGCCGATCAATCCGCCTGTAATGTTGGTGTACTGATTGAGCCCGTTGGCTTCATAATCCGTTGCCACAGAATTCTTCACCTCCTGATTCCGGTTTCCTATCGGATCGTAGGCATAGCTGTATGTGTCGGTTCCCATGTGCGCGTTTGTCATCTCTGAGAATGCATTATAGCCGAAGGTGTTCGCTTCAGTCGAGCCGCGATTGATGTAATAATCGCTGCGGGCTGTTCGACGGCCGAGGGCGTCGTTAGTGTAATCAAATGAGCTGACCACGGACGGCCTAGCGCAGCATAGCCGCAACCAGTGACTAAGCTTTCAAGACCTTACGGATATAATCTGGGTTACGCCTAAGATCAATCACCCGGTAGACAACAACAGATCCACCCTCAATCTTATAATAAACCGCATTGGGAAAACACTTCGCAAGTAACCGATAGAAACCGAACACTTGAACATGAATGCCCGCATATTTATTTAAAGCATCGATGTCTGCAAAAAGTGAGTTGAAGAAATAATCACCGACACCCTCTCCCTGATATTCATAAAACAGACATCCTCTACAAAGATCTTCTTTGGCAGAGTCGAGAACCCTGATTGTCACTGAAATCGCTCCCTGAGTTCCTTTTTCGCCTCTTCCCAGTCAGACACACCCTCCTTGCCAGCAGCATAACGGGCTTCGGTCTCCTTTAGAGCCTTCCTGTGCCACGCAGGAGAAGTCACGTCAGGAGCATTTCTAGAGAGATCACTCCAGAGAGCCTCCATCGCCTGTAGTTTTTCTTCAACAGTCATCTTTTCAATCTGTAATGTAAGATTCATTTGCCTTAATAGTACAACTTCTAAGCCCACACTTCAATCCCATATTTGGAGTGCCCTGCATGTAGTTTTTCACTCTCCTGAAACCCCTCTCAACCCTATAAACACTCTCTTTTTATGCGCGGATGAATTTTGGACCATACAGAGTTTGTTGCCTTGAACACTGCGATTGTAGTGTCGTTCGATGACCGAGCCTTGGCATATGGGGCCAATAAGAGCCAACTTGTTTTTTAGCTGCTCATATTTTTTTGCAGTTCTTCATTTCTCTTAATCGTATTCATTAATACAACCGAATTATTGACGCGATGTTAAAATGCATCGCCGCCGATATCGTTCCTTATAGACCTGACAGATCTGAACCAAGGGCGAAGAAACGACGTCCGAAAAGTACCATCTTTTAAATACTCCGAGGCATCAAATGGGCCATCTTCCACATTCAAATCGGCCCTCACCTAAAAAGAAGAAAGGGGCTTAACTTCGTGCCATTCAGGTCTGACCCTGGTTGGCCCTTTATATGGGTTTATCTTGACGCAATTCAGGCGCGACCCTGACGTGCCAGAAGTTCTGGATAAACCGCATCAATCTCACCGATCAGGAATGACGCAAAATTTCCAAAATGTGGTTCCGCAGGAGGCGGAACAATCGGGTTTTGGATATTTTGTTTAAGGCACCGCAAAGATTTTTCCGAAATGAAATCCGGTGACAGATCGCCTTTTTGGTAGTTAGGCATGATATTAGCAAAAAGTTCAGTATACTTTTTTGTGTGCAGTGGTGTTGTTAAATGACCACTTGCAGCAACACTTTCTTTCCATGATTGCACTTTCTTATCCTCCATATGCAAAACGAGAAAGTCTTCAAAATTATGATAGGAAAATTTAAAATCCGGGATGCCGAGTGGTTTAGCAAGATACAGGGTCATGCTACCTTTATCATTTCTAGCGTAAAGATCATAATCAGCCCAGATTTTTATTCGCGCATGCTTGTTATGTTTCCGTTTTGCTCTATAGCCTGACACGATATTGCCATAAAACCCGCCTCCATTATCAATCGGCATAAATCTTAACGGGACACTCCACCCTGTGGTCGATTGCTCATCAAGAAAGCTTTGCAACCTCTGGATATAGACAAACTCGGATCGTCCCTCACAAATAACAGTGTAACGTTTCATCGCTTCGACTCCTTTAAATCGCAGGATGTGGCACGCCTGAATAGTAACCATCAAGATACTGCTTGCGGAAATTCGTCACATTGCGGACATCCATCCCATCCTCTTTAAAGTCGACAATGCGCTTGATCATGGAGCCTGTCTGCAAGGTCTTGCGGATAACAGCCACCTCAGAAACCCGCAGTATTGAATCATCCAAAATATCCGTATTGTGGGTTGTGAAAATGAGCTGGGCACCCTTTTTATTATACCGTTTGTCTTTAAACAGGCGAATCAATTCACGTATCAGGAGCGAGTGCAACGAACAATCAAGTTCGTCGACAAAAAGCACCTGCCCGCCTTTAAGCGCAAACAACATAACGCCAATTAATCCAGCCAGGCGAGACGTACCTTTAGACTCTTCATCGAAAAAATCAAAAGCCACGATTTCGCCTCGCACATTTGTGTGATGTGATACTATGTCAATAACTTCATAATGGTTTTTATCAGGGAGTTCTCGATAAAGCGTATTAGCTGGAAGCTCTTTATTTTTTTCGACCTCTTCCCGCTTGATCTCAATGTTTTTAATATCGATGTCCAGTTTACGCACCAGATCGACAATTGTGCAAAGTGCTTTTTCACGATCCCCTCCATAATGTTTCTTTAAGTTCTCTACCGAAATTTGTAAGGGGATCTCGTTATCTTCAAATACCAGAAGTGTCTGATTTATATACCGGCACACATTCACTAAATTGCTATTCAGACCTTGATAATTCTGGCCGACTCGCGTTAGAAACGTAAAAACTTGTCGCCCCATTCCATCAGAACACTCGACATTCAGAATTGATTGAAGTTTGCCAGCCGTATAGTTCTCAATCCTGATCTGTTTTGAAAAATCGCCTTTCAGGTTGGACACCGCGTACAAAGATTTTCCATTCATCAAAAGCGTTTCATTACGAATCTCATCGTTATTGTAATCAAGGGAATAAACGAATTCATCATCTCCAATAAAAAAAGTGAGATCGAAGATTGTTGACCCTTTGTCAGCATGGAGTTTGTTGGGCTCATAGCAATCAACAGCCTTGCCCAATGCTACTAATCGAAGCGTATTCAAAGCACGAATAACATTCGTCTTACCCGATGCATTGGCTCCAAATAAGGCCAGACAAGGAACAAGCCGTTCACCTTTCGCAGATTCAACAAAGGGCAGCGTATCCCATGACTTATAACCATTCGGTGCCTTGCCTTCCGCAAAACGAAAATCAACGGTCATATCGAGAATCGACCTAAAATTTCTGATTCTAAAGCTAGCAATCATAACAAATCCTCCTTTTATTTTTAAAACAAGGACACAAATGTAATACACTTGGCGAAAAAATGCAATATAAACATTTTTTTTGTTTATATCAATCAGCCCTCAGGTTCCGCATACATAGCCTTACCCAGCATTGTCAAATCTAAAAGGTCATTGCTGGCAGCGGTTTTACTAACTGATTTTGAGCTCTGCATCCCTTACCTGTTTCGGGGTCTACCTGCTTCAGGCCTTAGATTAGTAATCAAACGTATTTCAGTTTTCCTCTCGAAGCAATTCAAGCTTTTACGTTATCTCTTCAAGTTGGATTTTAAGCTCCGCATTATCTGTGTCAAGGCTCTCAGCCAGACGCCAGACCACTGGACATAGACGTGAAAAACTTAGTGTTTTTTGCCTTATTTTCCGAACAATAGTTCGTTTTATATTTGCACTTTACGCGCGCGTGTTGCGTGGTGTGCCCACTATGAATGAAGACTAAAAGCTTAGTTTATTTTCCTGTACCTTTTTTTAACCACGAAAAGCATGAAAAGCACGAAAGAGGTGCGTAGCTGATTTTTAACCACAAAGGGCCTAGCGCAGCATAGCCACAACCAATTTTTTGCCCGCGAATCTCCGCGAATATTGCGCTGTAAATTTTTTCTCCACGTTTCCGGCTTCAAGCTTCGCTACTACGCCGGACTGACGGTGGAGTCGTTAATCACTAAAAATTTTAAGCGCAGAGTCTTGTGTTAAGATTGCAAGCCATGTTTTAAGAGTGATCTTGTGATAAGGGTATTTCAAGCGATTAGCGACCCCGCGACTTGTCACGGCGTAGACGCGAAGCGCGAAGACGGAAGCGGGGATGAAATCCTCTTATCCTTTCGCGGAGATTCGCGGGCAAAAAACTCTGTGTCTCTGTAAGAGATAAAAAAAGTGCAAAAAAACAAGAATATGAATGATAGCAGTACAAAGAGCACAAAGAGCCGCGCCGGAGCTCGGCGTTTCCAGGGTTTCCCCATTTTTTACCTCAACATTTTTACCTAATAAACAACGCAGTAATCTTTGTGATCTATGTGTTCCTTGTGGTTTCAAAAATTAAAGTGCAACCATTTTGACCCCCTATGTCCAGTAATCGCGCGTCAGTCATTAATTACTTATAAACGGTCTGACCCGGTTTGCCGCCGGTTATTGAGAAGTTATCTTTGTTTCCCCTAATGCGGGGCGTTGTGCCAACTTAGCTGCCGTGCGGTACTGTTCTCTGAAAAAGGCGCTCCAGGCGCGCAGCAATGTCAGACGCGGGACATTGTTGCAGGTTGTGGCAGCACTCTTCCAGTTCAGCGGATAGGGCTCGCCCGGCAGCTCCTCAAAGACCTGCATCGCCTCTGGATTGTTCTCCGCACCGCCATTTTCAAGAATCGCACTCCAGGCAGTACGCAGCTCGTCACCTGAATCAAGACACATTGCCTTCATCAGATCGCGCAGTATTCCAAAGTGGCGCCCGGTCCAGCGGGACTCGTAGAGGAACGCATCACTCAACTGATAGGCATCCACACTCTGCTCCCACAACGGATCGGAGAGGTACTCTTTATGCTGTAAAAAGCGCCGCTGCATCACCGCATCATCCGACGGATAAAAATCGCGGCGAATCGGCAGACGCCGCAGCGCAAACCGCTCCGGCCCGCCAGGAGCGCCTGGTCGATAGTTCCAGAGTTTCTGCCCCTCCTCGCCGAGCACAAACAACAGGAAGCGGACTCCCAGCTCATGCTGCGGCGCGCCTCGCAACAATGAAATCGGATCTGCCGTAACACTCGACCCCCCTACTGGCGTGATGTAGCCCATCACCGGAGCCTGGCCACTGACAGTTGACATCTCCGCCTGATAGCGCCCGTAAAAATCAATGCACACCCCTGCCGCAATAAATCCCATACTGACATCCACCGGCACTTTTTCTGAGCTGGCAGTGAAATACCGCGCCTGCGCGCCTATTTTGCGGAGCATTTTAATTCCGTCATCCCACCCGCTTTCAACTGCCTGCTGATATGCAGCGGGCACACTGGCGGGAATCTCACCGAACGCGAGCGCGGCAGCGGCGATCAGAGCTTCATACTCCGCTATCTGCTCACGGGTGTACCCCGCATCCGCCACACGACCGGCGCAGAAGGTATGAACGATCATCTCAAAGGCTTTGGCAACTGAACCGCTTTTGGTCGGATCAGTCAAACCGATCTGCCCCATCAATCGCGGGTCAGCCAGATCACGCCATGTGGCAGGTGCCTGCTCAAGGCCCAAGTCCTTTAATCGGTCGACATTGTAACAGATGCCAAAGGTGCTGAGCGCTGCGCCGTAATAACAGTTATCGCGCCACAGCTCCCCGTTGACTGCCATTGGGATTAGCGTGCGGCCCTGCTCATCTTCAAAAACATTAACGGGCGGGTCAGCTTGCCCCCAAGCTGGAACCGAGAGCCCCTGACGCGCCGCCTTGTCGTGATCATAGACTCCGCCCCCGAAAAAAACATCGATGCCGCAGCTGATTGCCTGCGGATGATCGGACGCGCGAAAGGCCTGCCACAACTTCAGGTGACCCGCCTCTTCCGGGCTACTGCGAGCAAGCACGGCGCGCTCCCCGTCCGCTGGCCAACGCTCCCCCTGCTCTATAAAATACTGCTTAGCTGAGGCAACATATTCAGCGGCCAGATAGCGCATGATCTCGGTTGTCCCGCCAATAACCCGCCAGTCAATCCGGGCAGGCTGGCCGTAATGGAGCGCATGCCACTTTGAAAAGCCATCCGCAAAAACTTGACGGATAGCCCCGTTATGCGGGCTCACCACCACCAGCTGCGGATCGCCCGGCTGCCATGCGCCTTCAGCCATCTTGCGGCTAAAAAAAAATGGCAGGGCAATCACCACGATCGCCGCACAGATGATCAAATAATTTTTCATGGGGATAATATTAACAATCAGAGTTCAGGATTCAGAGTTCAGCCTCTCACGCCTCTGCGCCGCGACAAAACGCCAATTGGTGTTGGACAGATGTCGTTCCCAACCTATGCTGAGCTTGCCTGTCGTGAGCTTGCCGAGCTGCCGAAGTGCTATCCTTGGCCCTCAGCTACTTGCGTAAGGCGCATCTTGAAATGTAGAGTTGGCGGAACTTGTCCGGCGTAGTTCCGCCTTGCCACGGCGTAGCTCTGCTTGCGGTCGAAGCTGGGTTGCGGTCGAAGCTGGGTTGCGGGACGAAGACGGATGAGCCAAACAAAGATTATGAAATCCCATGGCGCGCCTTTGACAAACAACCACCCGGCATCCGCTAATTGCTTCGTAGAAGCAACCCTACATCCTGCGGTGTAACTTTCACGAACCCTTCGAGCATTTAAACTCCTTACACAATTCGAAGCTCTCGTCAAAGCTCGCACAAGGTGAAAAAACTGCATCAATGGCAATGTTCAATCAACCGGAGTCACCCCTTTTTTCAGGATAATGTTGCCATACTTGGCGGTTTCGCCGCTCATGACCACTGCGTAAGCCTCCATGGCACGGTCATAAAAATCGAAACGAGTGATCCGCTCAACATCTGGCACAACATCGAGATGCGCGGCAATGGCGGCAACATAACTTCCCTCCACTGCGGGATCAAGACAATCCCCTTTGACAGGCGCCATCATGATCAGCGGCGGCGCATAGCTGTCCAGTTCAAACAGCGGTATGATGCCGTCGAGCAGTTGGGGGATACTCAAGCCATCGGCCCGTATCACACGCTTCCCCATGGTGTGGCCAGGAAAATGCGCATCAGCTAAGACAATTTCGTCGCCATGCCCCATCTCGGCCAAGAGTTTGAGCAGGTCGGGCGAAATAACCGGAGAGATACCTTTTAGCATAAGTCATATCCTTGTTAGTTGATTCAGCCATCCTGCGGAATCGCTGAATTCAAGTTCCTGATTACGTGTTGTGAGTTTCAGAGTTGAACCTTAAACACAAGTCACCATAATATAACATTACGGGCGCAAAACACACGAAAAATAAAAACTTTTAAAAGTCGCACTTTTACGCTTGAGAAAATCACCGAAGTTGCCTATCATTGGTTTGATTTTTAGCAAATTAGAATTTATTCAACTGGAGAGGTGGCCGAGTGGCTGAAGGCTGTGGTTTGCTAAACCGCCGTACTGTTTAATCACGGTACCGAGGGTTCGAATCCCTCCCTCTCCGCCATTTAACTGCTCAGTCGTCAGGAGTCTGAATTCAGGATAACCTGCAAAAAGAGCATAAGTTAATCTCAATCCTTGTCTTTGTCGAGCCTTTGCACGTCTACGCCCTCTTTGGGCTGCGCTTTAGTTTGCGATAGAGGCGACGATGCAATGCCGCTCATAGAGCGGCATCGGCTGACGATGCTGTGCGACGATGTTGGCGGACGATTGGGATCATGCGTGGGCTCGTCCACCAGCATCGTCGCCGCTGTCGTCAACCAAAGACGAAGCCGAAGCCGATTGCCTGCAGGTCCGGTTTCCAAACCGCCATGTCCGATTGGAAATCGGAGCTACGTTTTTTGCATACCCTAATGATCGCTACTGGCTGGATTGAGAGGGGCCTTGTTTTTTGCCTTTATTTTTATTTCATCATATACTCTGCTGGATGAAGAAATATTACGCTACAGAAGAGGAGATTGAAGAGACGCTCGCATCCCTGTTGGAAACGGTTTGCCCCCACTGCGGGGCAAG
>JAQUCE010000217.1 GCA_028686345.1 Kiritimatiellia bacterium | reverse complement strand
GAGCGCGCCCTCTATCATGGCGGGATAGAGACCGTCGGGGTAGCCGGCGAAGACGTCTGTGGCGCGGGCGGAGCTGTTTACGAAGACGTCGATCTTGATGTCCAGGGCCGCCATCCTCCCCGATTCCCGTATGTCGGAAAGGATTGCGTTGCACGAGTGGTTGCCGAGGCCCCAGCAACTGTTCAGGTTCCTCTGGAGGAGCAGTCCGTGATGGTACTCGATGGCGTCGATGTGGGCGATCCCCGGGAATACGATCTTGTACCCGCCGCCAAAGCCGCAAAACTGGTGGGGGATAAAGGACCCGATACCGATCCTGAGATCGCAGCTCAAGTATTCCTTATTAATGGTAACGGGTGTCCCGAGGGACGTTTCGCCGATTGTTTCGCAGTTCTCGTAGCAGTTGTGGTTGTAAACGGGAAAGCGTTCGAGGGTCTCTTTGCCCAGTTTCTTGCGGAAATCTGCGTTGTTGTGGGGGGAGTGGGTCCCGAGGGCACACAGAAACCGGACCTGGCTGTCGGCGATACCGGCGGCTTCAAAGGCTTCGAGGAGGTGGGGAACGATCTCGTAGGTGCGTGTGGGCCGCGAAAGGTCATCGAAGAGGACGCAGACCTCCTTCTTGCCCTTCATGAGAGGCACGAGGGGCATTATGGCCCGGCGGTAATCGTCGCCCCCGATCGGCCGCCTGGCGTCACCCTCCATCGAAAGAACATCGACCTCCCAGCGGTCGGGAAATTCCACCTCCAGGATGCGTTCCGAATTCCACAAATTATGGGGCAGAGTTATTTTCATATAAAAAACTTGAATGATAACAAAGGCTAGGGTACAGTATACAAAATTAATGAAAAAACTGGTAATAAAAAAAGACAAGACCATCAGGCAGAAAGTTTATCATCATATCCGCGAAGAGATCCTGAAAGGCGCCATCGCTCCCAAGGAGAGGCTCATAGAGGCGAAGATCGCCGGCGAGATCGGCACTTCCCGGACACCCGTCCGTGAAGCCCTCCATAATCTTGAGCTCGAAAAACTAGTCGTCTCCATTCCCCGCGTCGGCTATGTCGTGCGGGGTATGGACATGCAGGAAGTGGAGCAGCTGTGCGAGATCAGGGCGGCCATTGAAGGCCTTGCCATCGCATGGGCCACGGCGAAGCAGCCGGACAGGCTTATACAGGCCCTCAAGAGGAACATAGCGAACCAGAAAAAACAGATATCCAGGGGCAATCTCAACGGTTACGTGGAACTGGACGCGCAGTTTCATGACATCATAGCCCGCCTTGCCGGCAGCGAACGACTGCTGGAACTCACCCAGACACTTCGAAGGCATATGCTGCGGTACCGGATCAAATGTATCTATATGACCGAAACGGCCGAACGGTCGATGCACGGACATGAAAAAATAGTTGATGCCATCGAAAGAAATGACACGGCGGAGGTCCTGACCGCGGTAAAAACGCACCTGAGCCAGGCCAAGGACGATATCCTCTATTACGTTTTTCGTGAAACGGACGGCAACGACGGACAGGAAGCCAATCGGTAAGTCCGGAACCGGACGTTTTATTTGACAAAAAACGGTTTCTGTGTAAAGTTCAAATCAACGCATAAAATCTACGGAGGTGCTGGTATGAAGAAGTATTCGTTCTTTGCGCTCTGGTCCGTTGTTATGTTGTCCTTTCTGTGCGTATTTTCCCTCTCCCATGCGGCGAACACCATAAAGGTGGGCATCGTGGACACCTACACGGGGCCTGCTACGACCTTCACCAATGACGTCCTCGACGGATTTAAGCTGGCCGTGGAGAAGATAAACGCCAAAGGCGGCATTCTTGGAAAGAAGATCGAATATACCACCAGGGACGAGAAGTTCAAGCCTGATATCGGCCTGGCCATGGCCAAGGAACTCGTCCTGAAGGAAAAAGTGAATATCCTTATGGGCACCATAAACAGCGCCACCGCCCTCGCCATCTCCGACTTTGTCAAGAAAGAGAAGGTCCCTTTCTTCGTCACCTTTTCAAAGAGCGACAAGATCGTCGGGGAAAAGGGGCACCGCTACATCTTCAACATGAACGAGAATACCGAGATGGCAGGCAGGGCAGCCGCCATCGCGCTCGCGAAGAAACCCTACGTCAAGTACTGGATCGCCGGCGACGATTATGAATACGGCCACGCCATCGCCGAGGGCGTCTGGAACAACCTCAAGAAGTCCAAACCTTCCGTCCAGAAGGTGGGAGAGACCTGGTGGAAAGTGGGCGAAGCGGATTTCACCCCCTATATCACCCAGATACTTGCCGCGAAACCCGATTTCATCATCGTCGCGACGGGAGGTTCCGGCATGGTCAACTTCCAGAAGGCGGCCAAGGCTACGGGCCTCAGCCAGAAGATCCCCTTCTATCAGCACACCGCGACGGAACTCTCCGTTCTCGCCCCCCAGGGCAAGGACGCCCCCGAAGGCGTTTACGGCACGGCGAACTACTTCTTCTACTATCCCGATACACCGGAGAACAGGGCCTTTGTGGCGGATTTCAAGAAGGCCTACAATCGTAATCCCCGGATCGGAGCACTCTCCGGGTACATGACGGCCCAGATCATCGCCGAAGGGTACAAGAAGGCCGGCAAGCTCGACACGGAGAA
>JAQUCE010000140.1 GCA_028686345.1 Kiritimatiellia bacterium | reverse complement strand
TTCCCTACACGACGCTCTTCCGATCTGTGGACATCGACTATGTGCTGACATGTGATCCTGGGCAGTTGATGGACATCACTGTCGAGGCATATGACGGCTCAACTCCTGTCACACTGCCGTTGGGTTCCCTCGCCGGCGATCTTTACTACGTAAAACGTGGTGCCCGCCGGATTGTTTGGGATCCGACTAAGACCACTTATGCCAACAGTGGTATTTTGCCGGAATTCCGCGTGAAGCTCACGCCATCAGTTTCAGTAGTGGAATACATGGTTGTTGATCTGTCGGGTGGGACGAATGCTGCCTCTTACACGGTGTCGGCCTACACGAATGAGGTGCCCGGGGGGGTTACGGATGATCGTTACAAAACCACGAGTCTGCTTCTGAGGCGTGTTCCCGCAGGGACATTCATGATGGGAGATGAATCGACATTAGGGGCGAGTTTTTCCGTAACGTTGACCAAGGACTTTTATGCCGGTGTCCACCAAGTAACACAGGAGCAATGGTACCGTGTGATGGGGACGAAGCCATCAAAGTTAAAAGACAATCCTTCTTATCCTGTCGATCAAGTGTCGTACAATGAGATCCGGGGGACTGCAGCAGGTGCGGGCTGGCCCGCCAGTACTGCTGTGGATGAGACATCCTTTATAGGGACTCTCCGCATAAAGACGGGACTTTCGGGCTTCGACCTGCCGACCGAGGCGCAGTGGGAATATGCTTGTAGGGCAGGAACGGCTACTTACTACAATGATGGGCTTAGTGGTTCTTCCGATGACCAGTTGAAAGTATTGGGTTGGTATACTGGTAATAGCGGAGGAAGGGCGCATTCGGTGGGGCAAAAAACGCCAAACACATGGGGGTTATACGATATGCACGGCAATGTGTGGGAGTGGTGTTTAGATTGGTATGTAGATCCGCTGGTGAGTGGATATGATCCCAAAGGGGCGGAGTCGGGTTCTACCCGAGTGATGCGGGGCGGGAGCTGGAGCGGTCCTGCTGCGGGTTGTCGGTCGGCGTACCGTAACAGGGGTATGCCTCAGGCCTTTGCCCATAACATCGGCTTCCGCCTTTTGAAAATCCTGCCATAGAGAAATAGTGCTGTTTTATGCCCTTATCAAAGGGCAAGACAACATGTTGGTCCTTAAAAACATGTTGTCGGTGGGTCCATCCCCATCTTAGTCCTAATCTCAATCCTTATCTCTTTCGACCAGCCACAGACAGCTGTTGTTTGATTAGGATTGTTCGTATTACTGGCCCAACGGGCCGGATTCACCATAGCTCAGGACAACGTCCTAGGTATCCGGGCCCCGCATTTATGTGTTCTGAAAGGGCACCTCGGCCACGATTTTGAGGTGACCTTTCAGGCCACAAATCTCACTTCTTACCTCCCGGGGCTTTGCTTCGCTTGTCCCGGGCTAAGGTGACTACACCTCTTCGGGGTTATCCTGATTACTTGCACAAGTATAGCAGTCAGCCGAACACAGGTGTCGATTAGAAATCAGGATACGTTGATCACCCTCTTTCCCCGCAACCTCCCCGAATCGGGCGATTCATAAATCAGCCATCACTATTGCTATTCCGCGGAGCGGAATCATATAATTCGGCTGCGCCGAATTGTTCTTAGTTACTATTCACTCAACTCCTGTCGTGAAAAACAAGAAGCTCAGAGAGCCATCTTCATAAGCTGCGGATCGTAAGCCGGAAGAGCACTCTTTGTTCTCTGGCCGGTTATTGTGCAGGCAGCTTTAATTCGTCTGCTCCATAGCGCCACATTCCTATGTCTGGATCAACAGCACCAACATATGGCATTGTCTGGCCTAAGACAGGGGCGCCGCTCATCAGATTCTTCCCCTGCGGAGTGAAATCCATAGATTGCGGGGCTACGAGCACTGACTCATCGTTTACTGCTTGATTGTTGACATGGGTCTTCACTAAGTGCTTTCCGGCCAACGCTTCCTCAGAGCAAGACACGGCCAGATTATTAACAAGGTTGAGGTCGGCATCCCGTTTTTTTGAATCGCCAAAGCAGCCAAAGGCTGCATTTCCGCACTTATAAAATGTGTTGTTGTAGTACCAGATGTCCTGGCTGGCCTTAGTGCCATCCTGTGTGTCATTGTGCTTCATGGGGTTAATCGCGTTGATAGCAATGTTGTTGTGGATGTGATATCCAGAGGAGCTGTTGTCTATATAGTAAGCAGCAACACATCTGCTCCAGTTGCCTTTCTTTGGACCTTGCGCCGTTTTTCCAACGTTGTAACGCCAGATGGATTCTGCTGTGGGGCTGTCCCCTTTTTGGTGGTTCACGTAGAAAAATCCTTGATCTACGATCAGTTTGCAGACATCCTCGATGTAGTTGTACTCCCAGATGTTGCGCTTGGCGTATTGCCCGACCCAGGCGGCATTCCCTCCTTCGATGCCTGCCCCGCCGAGGTTGCGTAGCGTGCAGTGCCGCACCACGTTGTCATCACCCCAGCTGAATAGTCCAGCGCAACGTTTGGCCATCCAGTTAACATTTTCGAACAGGCAGTTTTCTATACGCGCCCGATTACCGCGCAGCATCATCCCGCACCACCAGCTCTTGGCGAACCTGCAGTCCTCTGCGACGAAACCATCGCCCTGCACAAAAACTCCCGCTGTCCCGTTGTCAGGCGCACCCCAGCAAGATACCATGCTTTGGTCTTTCTGGTTTTTCGGATGGTCATTGGGATTGTGTTGGAACGGGGAGATGTATTCGAATGCGCATTTCAGAAACGAAACATCATTGCCTTCAACTCGGCCTGCTGCCGCCTTAAATCGGATGTTTTCAAGCCGCACGCCGTTGCCGGTTATCACCGCCCCGTAGAGCCGCGTTCGCAACTCGTAGGCATCAGCTCCGCTGGTGGGAGGAATGACCCAGACCTGCTTGCTGTCCGAATACCATTCACCGGGCGCGTCGAGGGCAGCTTTGGCACCGATGACATAGCCTAGGCCATTACCCTGTCCGTACTTGCCCATATATCCAGAGGACGCGTTCTTTCGGTCGACATGGATGCTGCCATCATCGCTAACGCCGACGATGGGCAGTGTCAGGCTATACCAGCTGCTGAGTTTATTTCCTTTACTATGCAGCCCGACGTAGTAACCGTCTTTGAGATCTGTAGGGGTCGTCAAGTGCTTCTCGCAAAACATCACGTTGCCCTTTTCGTCGATGTTTGCGAACGCCCAGTCCTCGTTCGAGGTCATAGAACATGTTTTGTTTGGAAAGCGTGCCAACATTAAGTAGTGCTGGCCATGGAAAACGTCATATATTGGCCCGTCAATGGACTTCATTAGGCCATGTTTGCCGTTAATAACGCAAGAATGCATCTCACCCGCTTCATCACACCCCGTAATAACGACTAATCCTTGACCGCGTAGCGTCACATTGTTCTGTTGTATAGCAACACACTCTCGGTAGACACCGGCACTGATGATGCAGGTATCCCCATCCTTCATGGTAGTTAGCGCAGACGATATGGTTTTGTGTGGTTTGTCATGGCCAACTTCGAAATGCTCTGCCGCCTCCGCCAATATTGTGTGTAGCAGAGCAGCAGAGAGCAACGTGATAGTCAAGTTTTTTTGCATATTTATTCCTTTTGCCGATTAGTTCTGACCAATGCCTGCGTTGAGCTTCATCCGACGCATTCGCGTAGTACCGCAGGTAAGCTGGCCGGCAACAATTACTTTTAAATAGACTAATAATTATAACTTAACATTGACGACAATTAAAGCATGGAATTAATTCATGGGTTTTCGTAGGGACAGCCACTGATTTCCCCTACAGCGCTATTCCGCGGGGCGGAATCATATAATTCGGCGCAGCCGCATTATTCTTAGTGTCTACCTGTGCGTAGCACGCAGAGAGGCAGCCTGGTAGATTTAAGGTAAGAGAATTTGGCAGCGTGATAATTATTAACTTGTCTATGAAAAGCACAAAAACCATGTAGTGCATTCTCTGTGGCCCTCAGTGTCTCAGTGGCAAAAACACTAAGTTTTTCTTATCTAAGTCCAGTGGATGAAATCCCGTGGCGCGCCCTTGACGAACAAACATCCGGCATCCGCTAATTGCTTCATCCTCCTTCGCCAAGGCTACGGCGGAGATGCTGGAAGCAACCCTACACCCCGGGGCGCGCCCTTCACATGCCTGTTGCGAAATGCCGCTCGCAGAGCGGCTACTACACCGAAGGACAACCCTTGCATGTCGCAGTGCAGCGCATGTGTAGCAGTCGCCCGCATAGCGGACGACTTACTTGCTTCGCACCTTGGCTTCCAACCGGACATCTCCGATTGGAAATCGCAGCTACGTTGCTCCCGCACAAAAGGCGCGCCTCTTCACTCGCGCATTCGCGCATTTCTTCACTCCGCGTCGAGCGCGGATCTAGTCGCTTAACCAAAGGGCAAGACAAACAACCATAAAAAGATGTTGTCAGGGGCCAATCCCAATCCCAATCCCAATCCTAATCCCAATCCTAATCCTAATCCCAATCTTAATCCTTGTCTCTTTCGCAATTCTGTCTGTCTCCTGACTCCTGACTCCTGTCCCCTGCCCCCTGCCCCCTGACTCCTGAGCAGCGTCTTTTCAGCATCTAAAAACATGTGATAATATTTCAGGCGTTGGATTGCTTCAAGCGATATGGTTGTGCTATAATTCAAAGTGAAATATCAGAAACAGTATGTGAATTTATAATTTAACGGTGAGGTAGCCTAATGAAATGTGAATTATGCAACTCAAATCAAGTGGACCGGGCGATCAAAAAGCGGGTTGATGGGGTTGAAGAGGATCTCTTTGTGTGCAATAACTGCGCACTGGTGGAGGGATCCGGAAGCTCAGCCAGGGCAGCCATGCCAGTTGCGCACGGTGACGATGACATTATGCCGAGCGTCAGTGTGTTCATGGATGCCACCATAAATATTTCCGCTGAGTTTGGCGGCGCGGCTGGTAAGTACTGTCCAACTTGTGGCTTCAGGGTGCGTCGCGATGCCTCTTTTAAGAATTTAGGGTGTCCGGATTGTTACAAAATATTTGAAAAAGAGATTTGCGAACGCCAGCTGGCCGAAGGCTATAGCGGTAAACGCCTGCCATCTAAAGATGCGCGCGTGGAAATTGTGGCGTTGAAGAGCCAGATTGAGGATGCAGTGCGGGAGAGCCGCTTCCATGATGTCTTTCGGCTGAAACTTCAATTGGAAGATGCTGAGAGCCGCGGCAGGGGGCTGGGCAGCTCAGAGAGAGATTAAACTTCAGGCTGTAGGCGTTAGGACTCCTAATCATG
Source organism: Kiritimatiellia bacterium (assembly GCA_028686345.1). Taxonomy (GTDB): domain Bacteria; phylum Verrucomicrobiota; class Kiritimatiellia; order RFP12; family UBA1067; genus M55B167. The sequence continues at coordinate 5,664 of JAQUCE010000140.1, read as the reverse complement.
ATCCCAATCGTAATTCTAATTTGAGGTGAAAAACGGGATGTGGAAAGCGGGATGTAATTTCCGTCCACCGCATAGCGGCGGACACACTGAAAGCAACACAGTATATCCGCCGCTATGCGGTGGATGATTGCGAAACAAGCCGCAATAAGGTGCGATAGACAACTTTTTGCAAAGAACAGTTAATTGTTCTGTTTAGTCGCCTAAGCGGCTAACCGATTATCTTCTTGGTGAATAATGCGCAAGAAAATGTTGCAATTAAAAGACGTGTTTTGTCTGGCATCGGGGGCGATGATCAGCTCCGGGTTGTTTATTCTGCCGGGTGTGGTATATGCTGAGTGCGGACCAGCGGTGGTTTTGGCGTATCTATTGGCAGGTCTACTGGCGTTAACTGGGTTGCTTAGTCAGGCGGAGCTGGCTTCGGCGATGCCCAAAGCCGGCGGCACCTATTTTTATGTGATGCGCAGCATGGGACCGGCTGTCGGGACGGTGAACGGAGTGATGACCTGGCTTTCGCTCTCGCTTAAAACGGCCTTTGCGCTGGTGGGGATGGCGGCCTTCACAGCTATGGTTCTGCCAGGGTTTGAGATCAATCATAAGCTGGTCGCAATTGTTCTGGCTCTTTTTTTTGCAGGGCTGAATGTGATGGGAGCCCAAAAAGCCAGCGCGTTGCAGAATCTCCTGGTTGCAGGGCTGATCTTAATTCTTGTTTTTTTCGTTTTCAAAGGTCTGCCGCAGGTGAAGGTGGCGCATCTGGCGCCGTTTGCCCCTTATGGTTTGGGTGCGGTGATGACCGCGGCGGGAATGGTCTTTGTTTCGTATGGCGGATTGCTCAAGGTGGCCTCGGTGGCGGAGGATATTTATAAACCGGAACGGAATATCGCGGTTGCCATGATGCTCTCGCTTTCGGTGGTCAGCCTGCTGTATGTGCTGGTGGTCTTTGTGGCCTCCGGGGTGCTGGGTGACGCGCTGAAGGGGTCGCTGACACCGATCTCTGACGCGGCGTATGTGTTTATGGGGCAAGGCGGGCGTGCTCTCCTGGGGGTGGCGGCGCTGTTGGCCTTTGTTTCAACGGCTAACGCCGGAATCATGGCCTCCTCGCGTTATCCTTTGGCACTGGCCCGCGATGAGATGCTGCCCGTTGTCCTGGCCCGTGAGAATAAAGCGGGCATGCCTTATGTGGCTTTGGGCGCGACAACGTTTATTATTGTTATCGCGCTGTTCCTGCCGCTACAGGTGCTGGTGAAAATGGCCTCAGGGGTGTTGATCATCACCTTTATGCTCTCCTGTCTGTGTGTGATTATTATGCGCGAGAGCGGGTTGTTGAATTATCAGCCTAAGTTCAGATCGCCGCTCTATCCCTGGGTTCAGGTTGCCGGTGTGACCGGATGTATGGCGCTGATCATTTCTATGGGCTGGAGTGTGGTGGTCAGCTGTCTGGCATTGACGGGTGTGAGCTTATTTTTCTTCTGGTTTTACGGGCGGATCAGAGCCAATCAGGAGTTTGCGCTGCTGCATCTGATTGCGCGCATGACCTCCAAGGATCTGACCGCGCACATGCTGGAGGATGAGTTGAAGGGCATTATCCGCAAGCGTGATGAGATTGTGAACGACCGTTTTGATCAGATTATTGAGAGCTGTGAGATTCTGGATGTGGATGACGAGTGTGACGCGGATGCTCTTTTTGAGCAACTGGCGGAGCTCCTGTCAAAGGGGGACGGAGCATCAAAGCGCTCAATCAAAGAGTCGCTATGGCAGCGTGAGCAAGACAGCAGCACAGTGATATCAGGGGGGCTTGCTGTTCCTCATATAATATTAGAGGGAACAGGTTGCTTTGAAATTATTGTGGTGCGCAGCCAAAAGGGGATTGTGTTTCCTGATGTCGGCGATAGAGCGGTGGAAGCTGTTTTCTGTCTGGCAGGCACTAAAGATCAGCGCAACTTTCATTTGCAGGCTCTTTCGGCGGTTGCGCAGGTGGCCATGAAACCTGAGTTTATGAGTCAGTGGAAGAGCGCTAAGGATTGCAGCGCTCTGCGGGATATTATTTTGCTGAGTCGGCGGATGCGGGGCGGGCATTAAATCTTTATGAGTTTTTCAAGCGGACGGATTGATATGACAATATGGATGTGCTATACTTAATAGGAAATATCAAAAGTAGCGCAAAAACGTAGAAGGATTCGAAGATACTGTACGAGAGCGTCACTTTAATGATGTTTTTTGTTTGAATCTGTAGCTGGAAGATGCCGAGAACCATGGAAAGGGATTGGCAGCCCTGTAAGGAGATTAGTGATAAAGTCAGGTTTGTCAACAAAACCGGGTATTGTTCTCTGGAGCAGGGCGCAGTTGTTTAGAAATGTGGCAAGGCAGCCATTTATCAGCTCTGACCAAGCGCTGGAGAATGCTTTGACCCCGCTCGACGAGCGCAGTATTGGGCAGCGTAAAATCATCTGTGACATGGTGTCGGGGATGACAGGGGCGCTCTACTTTGAGCAGCCGATGAAGCTGACCAAGCTGACTGAACTTGATGATGCGAAAATCTTCGAGTTTTATGAGCAGGGGGTGTTTTCCGAGTATTTCAAGCGGGCGCGTTATGATGAGTACCGCGGGATAGTCACAGGCAGGGCCGGTGCTGTGCGGGCCTTGGTGAATGAGCGGCACCATTTGGTGCTGCAGAATATTCGTCCGGGATTTCAGCTGCGGCGCGTCTGCGAAGAGGTCGCGAAGTTGAGCGATCTGTTCAGCACAGCGTTACCCTTTGCATGGAGCAAAAAGTTCGGGTATCTGATGGCTGATTCCGAGTGCTGCGGCACCGGGCTGGAAGTCACGATCAACCTTCATTTGCCGGGATTGATTCTGATGGGCGAGATGTCGGAGGTGATCACCGCCTTTAACGCGGTGGGACTCAGGATGGACGCGGAGATCTCCGATGATCTGTTTGTGGATGGGTTTGGGCAGCAGATGCGTGTTTCAAACAACCCGGCGGTCTCTGACAGCGAGGCGGGCGTTCGGAGTAAGATTGAGGTGGCGGTCAGCGCCCTGGTCAAACAGGAAGCGCAGGCCCGCTTGCGGGCGCTGGAGCACAGTAAGGTGAGAAAAGCACTCTTCAACAGGATTGCCTGCAGTCTGGCGGTGTTGAAAAGTGCGGTGATCATGGACCGTGCGCAGTCGCATGAGCATCTCTCGTGGGTGCGGGCGGGGTTGAGTATGGGGCTTGTGAAAGGGATGACGCTTGCGCAGCTTGACAGAGTGCATCGCGATATATGGTCATCGAATTTTCTCGCCTATTTTAGAGGGCCGTTGGATGACGCGCTGGAGTATGTCGGCACAGCGCGGGCGAGCTTATTGCGCGAGAGGTTGAGTGGCATCAAAGTGACGTTCATGTGAGCGTGAGTAGAGAAAGAGAATTTATTGTGAATGGTTTCGGGAAATATACAGATCAGGCGATTGCCGCGATAGAGATTGCAACGCGCGAGGCCAAGGGTTTAAACCACCCATATGTTGGCACCGAGCATCTGCTGATCGGCATTGTGGCGGTTGATGGCAGTGTGGTGGCGGACATTGTTGGCAAATTCGGTGTCAACCTCAGCGACATCCGGAGCGCGGTTGAGCGTTTTGTGGGCTCCTACGGCAGTGCGATCAACCGCGGTGAGCTGCCCTACACCCCGCGTACCAAGAAGGTTCTGCAACTGGCGGTTTCGTTGGCCAAGGCTACTGGTTTCGAGGCAGCGGGAACGATCCATATCTTTCTGGCGCTGCTCAGAGAGGGAGAGGGGGTTGCCGGCCATGTATTGAAACACCTGGGGATCAATCAAGAGAGCATCATGCCGCTGATGAACGATATCCTGGCCGGCCTGAACCGGGTTAACCAGTCACGGCGCGATGACGATGATGAGCTGGATGACGAATTTGACGACATGGACGAGGATGATGACGAGCACGGTCCCTACCGCATGCCAACGCCTGAGGAGCTTTTCGGCGCGGGCATGGCAACTCCTGATCCGTTCATGGGGGGCGGCGGCGGCGGTGGCCGCTCCGGCAAGTCAGCCCTGGACGCGTTTGGCCGCGATCTGACTGCGCTCGCTAAAAAAGGTGATTTAGATCCTGTGGTTGGGCGCAAAGACGAGCTGGATCGGGTGATTCAGATTCTCTGTCGCCGCACTAAGAACAATGCGGTTCTACTCGGCGAGGCGGGCGTTGGCAAGACCGCGGTTGTTGAAGGGCTGGCGCAGGCGATTGTGGATGGCAATGTTCCTGAGCATGTGCGCGGCAAGCGGGTGATTGCGCTGGATATGGCGCTGCTGGTTGCCGGGACAAAGTACCGCGGCCAGTTTGAGGAGCGTTTAAAGAATGTGGTGGAGGAGGTGCGCAGCAGCGGCAAGGTCATCCTGTTCCTGGATGAGCTGCACACCATAGTCGGCGCCGGGGGCGCTGAGGGCAGCATGGATGCCGCGAACATTATCAAGCCTGCACTGGCGCGCGGCGAGCTGCAGTGCATTGGCGCCACCACGCTGAATGAGTATCGCAAGCGGATTGAAAGGGATTCCGCGCTGGAGCGCCGCTTTCAAACCGTGCAGGTGAATGAGCCCTCCGAGGAGGAGACGATCGAGATTTTAAAAGGCCTTGCGCCGCGTTACGAGGCCCACCATAATGTGCTGTATTCGCCGGAGGCTCTTGAGGCTGCCGCCCGCTTGACCAAGCGCTACCAGCCCGGCAGACAGCTGCCGGATAAAGCGATTGACGCCCTGGATGAGTCCGGCGCGCGCGTGCGAATGCGTGTGGCAGTGCTGCCAGCTGGTATTCGCGACTCTGAGATTAAGATCCGCGAGCTCAGCGCCAGCAAGGAGAGTGCGATTAAGAATCAGCGCTTTGAAGAGGCTGCGGCTCTGCGCGATCAGGAACGCGTGGCAATCAAAAAACGTGATCAGGTGGTGGCCAACTGGAAAGTGGAGTGCGGCGATAAAATACTGGATGTCACCCTGGATGATATCACTGACACTGTGGCGCATATCACCGGTGTTCCGATCAAGCGGATGAATGAGACTGAGCGGGCGCGCATGCTCACCATTGAGGATGAGCTGGAGAAGCGTGTGGCCGGGCAGCGCCCTGCGCTGGAGTCGATTGCCCGCGCATTGCGGCGCGCACGCGCTGATCTGAAAGACCCTCGGCGTCCGATTGGATCATTTCTCTTTCTCGGACCAACAGGTGTGGGTAAGACGTTGCTGGCCAAGGTGCTCGCAGAGCAGATGTTCGGCGACGACAAAGCCTTGATCCAGCTGGATATGTCCGAGTACATGGAAAAATTTACGGTTTCAAGGTTGATCGGTTCGCCCCCGGGCTATGTTGGTTATGAAGAGGGCGGCCAGTTAACCGAGCGGGTGCGCCGCCGTCCGTACAGCGTGGTTCTTTTTGATGAGGTGGAGAAGGCGCATCCGGATGTGATGCACATGCTGCTGCAGATTCTGGAGGAAGGTCATCTCTCTGACAGTATGGGTGTGACCGTGGATTTTCGCAACACAGTGATTATCCTGACCTCTAATCTGAGCTTTGATTACGACCGCCAAGGGCAGGGGCTCGGTTTCGGAAAACTTTCCGGGGATGTTGACTACGAGCGTTTGAAAGAGCGCATGATTGTCACAGCGCGCCAGGTTTTTAAGCCGGAACTGCTCA
>JAQUCE010000139.1 GCA_028686345.1 Kiritimatiellia bacterium | reverse complement strand
GTGCTCCTTGATTTATTGTGTATCGTAACTGCGCAGGCAGCCATAGCGCTGACGCTTGACGGAGTGACAAGCAACCATGGACTTAAGAGTAGCATGTGCAGGGGTGAATTGCCATGAAAAAAAATCGTGCCCGTGACTAATTACTTAGGAGCTGAAAAACAGTTAATTGTTCTTTCTGAAAAAATTGCACTTGCCATTGTTGCCGCGACAATATATGATTCAAATATTCTAGGAGTAGTCTATACCCCTGAACGGTTACGCTATTTGACAACACCGAAAAAAGAGAAAAGGTAAAGTATGACAACTACAACTAAGAAAATCCTGCGGCAACTTAAAAATTCTTTCTTTGCGAAGGTAGTCGCAATATTAGTTTTGATACTGTTTGCGAACCGCATAGCAAATGCGGGAGACTTCTTCTGGAAAAATCCTGCTGATGCAACTAACAGCTGGTTCGATGTTAATAACTGGCACACAAACTATAATGGTCTTGGAGATAGTTACCTTCCTTTGCCTAGTGACAATACGTCTCTTAACGGTGGAGTCTGCTATATTGATGCAGGGGCAGACGTGGCTGTCGCTAGGCTAGGTAATTTTGCCAGCTGGATGGGCGGCACCTCTTTCACACTCGATGTGGAGGCAGGAGCAACACTGACAATTAGTGATTATTTTATCCTTGGCAATTACTCAGTGGATGCAACTGTTAACGTAAGCGGTCAGATTAATGTACTCAATGCAGCAAACAAGAGTTTTGTGCTTGGTGGTTACAACGCGCCGTTGACCAACAACACCGGCATTCTTAATATAGATGGTGGTAGTGTTAGATATGGAGAAGGCTCAAGTGGTACGTCTCCAATCCTTATTGGTGGAGCATCAACGGGTCGAGTGGAAATCACCAATGGCGGCTTATTTTATAATAAATATTCATGCCACATTGGCAATGGTGAAGGCAGTCAATCAGATGGCACCGTTATCCTTCAGGATGGTAGTTGGACGAATGCGGGGGGGGTAATTATTGGATCTGGTGCCGGAACGGGTAAGGTCATTGTCAATGATGGTGAAATTACTTCAATGTCAGTGGAATCTTGTTTGCAGCTTGGATCTTCCGGTGGAAATGGATATTTTGAGATGAACGGTGGGAAACTGATTGGTCGACACGCATTCAATGATACTCGTTCGAATGCAAATCGAGCAATGACGGCTATAGCCTGTTCTGTTAATGGCACTGGTTTATTGATTCAGAATGGTGGATACATTGAATCGGTTGGTTTGAATTTGGGGAAAGATGGAGGTACGGCCACTGCAATTATCAGCAATGGAGTTTTTCAGGCAATGTCCAACAATGGTTCATGGCCATGTTTCAACATATATGATAAAAGTACATTAAGTATTGCAGGCGGAGATTTTCTCATATATACAAATTCTGGTCTTGGATGGATTAGAAGTGGTGGCACCTTGGAATTTATAGATGGGTCGATGTCTGCGTGCGAGGAATTTGGTACTGCGCTGTACACAGCGTCTAACGCTACGATTCGAATTGTTGGCCCTAAATGCGATATTAACGTTGGTTGGTGGAGGCATAATAGTGGCAATCCTGAGCACACGACCATGGAACTAGTTTTAACCCAGGACGCAGGACACCTGAGTACGTTGAAGTCTCCGCGTTCTAATCTTCCTGCGGCATTGCCTGGAATAATAGATGCGGGGTTTGCCGGCGGTGCCTGTTTGCTTGCAACCAACCAGCTTACCTGTATTTGGGCTGGAAGAGATTTTGACTACACATTAGTGAATCCCGCAAACTACGACTTGGAGCTATGGGATGTAGCGAAGTTTGATGTTCCTACAGGTGGCGACAACATGAATCTTACGCTGAAACCAGGTGCCTCACTTGGAGCTGTTTCCTTGCCACTTGTGTCAACCGCCAGTTTTTCAACCCCACAGGCTTATGGATATGTGGAGGTGGAAAGGCTTAATTTTGGGATGTTGCCCGAGTTGACTGTTGAGATGACGATGACAGCAGGAGCAAAGTCACTTGACCAAGTTGTGAAAGATCTACAAACAGCTGGATTCACGAACTCAGTGATGACAGGTGCTGAGACAATTGCCATGAAGATTCCCGCTGATAAGATCACTATGGGTAATGGATATTTCGGTTGGGATTTTCGGGAATTTGATGGAACGGTTAATGCAGAGGTCAGTGCGTTGGCATTTAGCTTTAATCTTAAAGGCACGCTTATTTTGATACAGTAGTTTTAAAGAAGTAACAGTGAAAAAAAGTAAGGAGTGGCAATGTGTAAAAAAAGATTGAACGAGTTATGACAACAGTTTGTAAAGCTCTGTTTTTTCAGGTCATTTTAATTTTAATACCGTCACTCAATGTTTTTGGAGAGAATCTTACCATAATTTTTGGCGAGTCACGTGAATTTGTCTCTCTAAACGGAGAGTGGGATGTGCTACCCATAAAAGGGCTGACATTCAATTATCCAGCACCCAAAAATGGGTGGCATAAAGAGGCAGTGCCACAGAGAGGTACTCCCAGCATTAAAAGCGGACCTTATGCGGATGCGGCGCGCTCATTTATCAATACAGGAAAGTTTGATAAAAAAGATGGAATGGCTGCCTGGTTTAAACGAGACTTTGTCTTGCCGGGTGTTATACCCAGAAACAAGCGTGTGTTTTTGAGGTTTAATGGTATAGCATTTCGGAGTGAGACGTGGCTGAATGGAGCTATGCTTGGCGTGTCGTATCAATGTGCGGTCCCGGTGGAATATGATGTTACCAAACATATTAAACCGGGAAAAAACGAACTGATTGTCGGGGTGACAGGTGTTGAAGGTGTTATGGACCTTGAACATCGGACACTTCTCACCCCAGCGCTTGGGATGTATGCGGGCATTCGCGATGATGTTAGTTTGTCTTTTCGTCCAGAGACGTATATTGACGATGTCTTTGTTAAAACGAGTGTTAAAAAGCATATGCTGGACGCGGATATTACCATCATAAATACTGGCAATAAAGCAGTTACTATAACTCCTAGCCTTACTGTGTTGAATGTCGATGGTGTGCCTCAGTTTATGGCAGAAGGCGGACCTGTGACCATCGAAGCTGGAAAAACTGAGATCGCCACCATAAGCAGAGAGTGGTCAGACCCTATCCTTTGGACAGTGGATAATGGAACACTTTATACTGCACAGGCGCGATTAACGCATGACAAAGCGGTCAGCGACCGCGTTGACCAGTTGTTTGGGTTTAGAGAGTTTGAAACCCGAGGGAGAGATTTCTTTTTAAATGGCATTAAAGTTGTTTTGCTGCGCAACAGTATGTTGTCCTGCCTTGGTGGCAAACCGGCAGCAGGTTCTGTACTTGCTGGTGATCCGCGTGTTAATCCAAACGACACATATAATAGCATTCGTATGCATCTTGGCTTTAATAATAAATATGTTTTAGACGCAGCAGATAAAGCTGGTCGTTTGGTGACGCCGGAATCTTCATGGGGACTTAACCTGTTTCCTGTTGATAAAAAAGAACTGTGGCTACCTCATACTTTGGAGTATTTCCAAAAATGGGTTAAGCAGAATAGAAACCGTCCGGCAGTAATTATGTGGTCATTAGCGAATGAAACTTATTGGGGACGTGTGCCTGAAAACCCCGCTATGAAAGAGATTGCTGTCGAAATCGTCAACACAGTCAGGGCAACGGATCCGACAAGGCCGCTTGATGGAGATGCGGAAGTAGGCTGGGATGGACTTTTGGATGTTATTAGCATTCATTATCCGGGGCTTCCAGGTGAGCTGTCAGAGAAATATCCGAACTCTGGGTTTATCGTCCCCAATGACCTTTATTGGTTGAAAGACAAAGGCAATCATTCTTGGAGAGCTGCATTTGATTGGGATAAACCTCTGTCTCTTGGTGAGTTCTGGAATATTGACGGTGAGCCGGATAAATGGTCAAGTTGCGGTGGTGAAGATGTATACAATTGGCTGAAATATTCAACTAAAGATTTAAAGGGTCGTCATGCTGATAATGAGAGTGAAATTATAGAGGTTCTAAAGAAAGCGTGTGATGCGTATCGTGTTCAGGGTGTTGCCTGTTTGAATCCATGGTCAGGAAACGCAGAATGGACAATGCCTAGGGTTGCAGTTAGAGCCTTGGATTTTCATCCAAATTATTATGGTGGTAAAACTGTTGAAAAAAAACTGGCGATATTTTACGACTCAAACTTTATTTTAGATTATCAACGGTTGCAGTGTTTTATCACAGTTAATGGTAACAAGGTGTGGGAAGAGGTAATTCCTGTTCATATCAAGCCTGGGGATCAAAAAGTTGTATTAGTTCCTATTACACCACCCAAAGTCATTGAGCAGACCGAAGCTGAATTAACGGTCCGTTTAATGTTTCATTCAGGTGGCGGAGCGCATGAAAAGACAAGGCATTCAGAAACTATTTTTATTATGCCAAAGGTCGCTCTTAGCAAGAACGAAATTGATAAAACACGTCTATTCAGTAGTGATGAAAAAACGATTAACGCATTGAGTAAAATCGGGTTCAATCTGCCACCCGTTAAAGTGCTGGATGAGTCTGCTCTAAATGGCAAAAAGCTGATTATTGTAGGTGCTGATATTGATGTAAACGCTGAAAAATCGATTATCTTTGATTTTGTTGAAAAAGGCGGTAGTGTTATTTTTCTTCAACGGGAACAATGGGAATACATGGGTGTTGGCTTTCCTGAACAGGACATGCGACACGTGACTACTCGTTCATGGAAAAGAACGTATAACCATCCTGTAGTTGAACGTTTGGATACAGCCCAGCTGTCTTACTGGCGTCCGGATAACCTTGTGGGCAAATCTAATTTTCTTAAGCCATATAGTGGCGATATTAAAGTTATTCTTGATGCAGCTGGAACGCGTGGGCTTGAGTGGACTCCACTATGCGAAAAAGAGTATGGACAAGGCACATTTATTTTTTCACAGCTAAGCTTGGTCGACAGGATTAGTGTTGAGCCAGCTGCAGATCAAATACTTGTAGACTTGATTACTTACTGCCTGAATTATCAAAGCCGGGAAAAACCAACATTACGTTTGCTCGCTAAGAACAACACAGACCTGGAAAACATATTGGATACAGCACGTGTAAGATATATAAAAGGTTTACAAGGAGATGGCCCAATACTGTTTGATGCCAGTTTATCCCTTTCAACGGCCGAGATGGCGCAAATTAAAAGTTATTTAAACAATGGCGGTAAGTTATGGCTTCACGGTTTTACCCCTGAAACAATTGCTAAAACAAAAGTATTATTTCCGTTTGAACCTGTTCTTGCCGAAATAGATAAAGCGATTACTACTGCTGTTCGCCTTGAAGATTCGCCATTGATGAACAATCTTTCAACAAGAGACTTTTTCTGGGCACGTGTGCAAATAGGCAATCGTGTCGATTATCTACATGCCTCCGCTCCTACAGCGCCTTTAGGGGATTATGAACTTAGGCTGCCAACATTGCAGGCTGGAGTGAAATTGCTGGAACCGGCACTTTTAACCGAGATTCCTGTTAACAAAGGTATAATCTTGTTTGATACCATAAATTTAGAAAAGGCCTATGAAACAGAAGGTGACTATGTTGTCCGTATTGTTTCTGCTTTGGCATCGAATCTTGGATGTGATATTGCAAGCTCTGATGAGCAGGAACGCGAATATTTCGGTGTGGATCTGACAGAGTTTGTAAACATGGGGTATGTTGATGAGATTGCCGATGATGGTAAAGGTGGTTGGATGGATATGGGCAAACTTGATCTTTGTTTCTTTTTAATCAACCACACAGGTTTGGGTGGGGGGGTTGGTATGCCGGTGGCAGTGGATCCTTTCCCTGAAAAGTACCGGTTTTGTGGTATTCCTTTTCAGCTCGTTGCTCCTGAGAAAAATAATGGCAATGGAATGATTTCACTCAGAGGAACGGACAGAGGATTAAAACTGATTGATAAAGTGCTGGGAATTCCTGTAAATAAAAAGGCAAGCGACCTTTGGTTTGTTAATTCCGCAACGTATGTTCCAAAAGAAAAAGATGTGATACTTGCAAAGTATGTCATTCATTATACTGATAAAACATCTGTGGATTTTCCTATACGCTCCTGGATCGAGATTGGAGATTGGTCTACCCCTGTAAGAGTTGACAAAGCCAAAATATGCTGGACCGGCAACAATCGTGTTCTTTCACATGTGGGGCTATATTTGACACCATGGACTAACCCGTATCCAGAGAAAACAATCGCGTCTATTGATATTCTAGGTGCTTTAACAACAGCGCAGGTAGGGGTTATTGGTATTGCAGGAGCCACAACCGATTTAACTCGCATGCTTCTCTGGGAACTGTCTAATTACGATAAAGGCATTGTGAAAGAGCAAAGTGATACTTACTCATTTGCTTTGCACAAAATTAACGATGAGCGTGCCGATCCTATTAAGGCAACTGTGGATGGTCAAACTGCCTTAAAACTCAACGGGAATATGTATTTTACATCTAACCTGGCTTTAATAGACCATTTTAATTCTGAACACCCGTTCTCTGTTGAAGTGGGACTTTCGATTGACGAACTCCCTGAAGCTCGGAATCGCCATTTTGGTGTCTATCAAGCTATGAATTATATGAAGAGTGGTTTTCGCACCACCATTTCAACGAAAGGAAGTGTGGGGATTACGGTCTTTACGGGACAAGGTAAAGCATTGAATTTTGGTGGTAAAACAGAATTAGTGCCTGGTCGCTATTACGACATAAAAGTTAGTTTTGATGGCACACAGGTGAAGCTTCTTGTGAATGGTGAATTAGATTTAGTGAGGAAGTCTCCACTGCCTGCACCATTCAGCGGCAATGTTTTTGTAGGACATGCTTCTGGCGAAGGAACATTAAAAGGCGACATACACCACATCAAAATTACACAGCCGTGAGACAAGTTTTCACCTGAAGAGGTAGTTGAAAACTACGAGGGAGCACTGCTTAAAAAGAATGTGGTGTTTTTGACAGATCTAAATAAGCGGTCGTGTCATAGTTACAAATGCTGTTTAGAGGCTTACACATGAAAAGAGGTTAAATATGGACAGATTTCACGCGCGATTTTTTGCTCTCACTTGTATGCTGGCGTTGCTGGCAATTATGTCGGCTGCCGGTGAAGGGCCTCAGGTTTTCTGGGCTTCTGATCCGGTACGGCCCGGCGAGACGGTTGTGCTGATGGGGGAGAGCTTCACGACCAACATGGTCGTCGAGCTGGCGCAAGTGACTGAGAAGCAGGGGCCGTCACTCGCTGGCAGCGCGTTTTCCGAGGCTCAAGTAAAGGTTGTGCTCAAGCCGCTGCAGGCGAGCGAGCAGTCGCTTAAAGCTGCTGTGCCAAATACTTGGACACAAGGTGTGTGGGCCGTGCGTGTCAGCGGTCAGGATGCGGTGGTCTCCAAATCAGTACTGCTCAATGCGCCCACTGTATGGTGGTGGAACGGTGACGGCGGTGAGTTCAGCACACCCGGGGGTTGGCTGCGCGTCTTTGGCAAGGCACTTAATTTTGGGGGACAAAGCCGCGCACAGCTGAAAAACGGCGAGGGACGCATCCTCGAACTGATGCCACACAGGAGCAGCGGTTATGCGCTGGCGTTTGACCTGCCGCCAGAGATCGCTCCAGGCGACTACGAGTTGCTTGTCGATAATGGTTTGGGCGGGGGAGCTGCCTGGTGCAACGCCGGCACGGTGTTGATCCGTCAGCCCAGGGCGTGGAAGGGGGATATTTTTAACATTAAAGATTTTGATCCCAACCCGGCTGAGGCTCTGTTGGCTGCGCTCAAGGCGGCCGAGACCAACGGCGGCGGCATTGTCTATCTGCCACGCGGACGGTATCCGGTAAAGGACACGCTGAGGATCCCGACAAATACCGTGTTGCGTGGCGAAGCCATGGAACTGACAAGCATCTACTGGCCGGAGCATCTTGAGAATCCGCCACCAGTAATGATCAGCGGTGCGGATTTTGGCATCGAATCTTTGAGTATCTACTGCACAAATCACCGCCGCATAATTTCGGACACTGACAACTCCAAGCGCGTGTTTTTGCGAAAGGTTAGAATCCGGGCAAATGCATATTTCATGGTTGAAGACAGGGGCAAAGAGTTCCGCGGTCACAAGGGGCCGGCCACTCATCGGGCGTGCGGCGAGGTAATTATGCTGCGCGGTAAGAACTTCGAGGTCACGGAGTGCGACATCTATGCAACCCATACCGGAATTCGTGTTTTCCATGGCAAAACAGGCATTATTGCACGCAATACGATCCGTTATGGTGGCCGCGGGTACAGCATTGAAGGCACCGAACGGCTGATTTTTGAGGACAATCTGATAGCTGGCAATAACCTGTTGGCCATCGGTAACGATATCACCACGTTCTGGAGTAATTCATGTAAGCATATCTACTTCGCCCATAACCACCTGCAACTGATGTTCGGGGCGGACCGTGAGATGATGACGCTCGACGCGGGAGCCGGCGCATATTTTGGGAAAGTGGCTTCAGCCAACGGCGTGCAGCTGAAGCTGGCGGAAGACCCGACTTTTAAAGATGCCGCGCCCATTGCACGTACCAACTGGGTTGGCTCGGTGGTGCAGATTGTCGCTGGCAGGGGATGTGGACAATATCGTTTTGTGACAGGACACACCGGGCGTCACTGGCAGGTCGACCAGCACTGGACCGTCTTGCCGGACACAACCTCTCTGATCACGATCGCTGCGTTTCGCGGACGCAACCTTTTCGTTGGCAACACCTGTGAGGACGGAGGCCCGTTCCAGCTTTTTGGCGCAGCTCACGACACGATCATCGCTGAAAACAAAGGTGCACGTATGGACGGATTTATTGTGTGGGCAACTTCCGGAGCTTACCACCCATCCTGGTTCTGTCAGCTATTTGACAATGAGATTCTTGAAGGCAACGGCTATGGTAACCGGAAGTCAGGCTTTGGTACGGTTAGTAGAGCCGGAACCAACTATGGACCAATGGTGCGGGGAACGATTTTTCGGCGCAATGTGATCCATAATAACGCGAACTTCTTTGTCAATCAGATGACAGATGACACGCTGATTGAAAATTGCGTGGTCCGCAACAGCGAGATCGGGATCAGCATCAGGGCCACGGCTCGCGGCACGCTACTGCGAGGCAACATCTTCGAGGGTGTGGCGCAGCCAGTGCAGAACGAACGAACGACCGAATCCGAATCCGGTAAATAAAAAATGGGGCCCGTTACTCGAACTGCGTCTTGCGAAGCACTGCATTTACAAAATCATGATGACCGTTCCTGGTGGCGGTGGCGGTGGCGGTGGATCAAGAATATAATTCTTTGCGGTTCCTGGTGTGCTGGCAAAAACAACATCCGAAAACAGCCAGCGGGCGGATCTGGAATCCTTATGGCCAGAGATAAACTGAAATAGGTTGAACGCTAAGTCTTTATTAACTCTGTCCAGATTCGTATATGTATAGTCTGGCGTGTTTGTCACACTCGGTTGCCACTGCCCCTCAGGCAGATTATCGTATACATACATAACCATCTTGGCGTTGTCATTCCCTGAAGGAGTAAAGGTTATATCAACCTCATACAGCATCACACGGGCAGGGCACATATCAATTCGTGGATTAAAATCAATTTTAGGTGACCCATAAGAACCTGTATAACATCCTACCCCGTGGCTTCCGAATCCCTGACTGATCCCCAGCACAGGCAAACTGCGGACAAGTTGTCCGCCAGCAAACGCATTGGAGGGATAAAAAGGCTGTCCAGCAGTGCTGCCAGCCGGGAGAAGCACACTACCTGCACGATCAAGCGAGCGTGCGGTAAAGGCGTAGTAAAGATGACCTATGACTGCGCCGCCGCCGATGGTGCCACTGGCACTATCATAAAGATCACCAAAGTCGTTGGTGGCAATATTGACATCAATCGCATCTGTGGCTGGATCACCCTCGCTCCAATTTTCAGGATCGGTTATGCCGCCTTTGCCCACCTGGATGATGGTGTTAGGGGTGCTGAAGGGATGCGCCAGCAAGTACTCCGCCGCTTCACCCTCATTCTCTGCAAAAACCACATTGGAAAAACTCCACCGTGCAGGAGCTGAGTCGGTATGCCCGGATGTGAACTGAAACTTGTCAAAAGCAAAGTTGCCGTGCGCTGATATAACCGACTGCGTATAAACACCATCTGAGGCAATCGGTTGCCGTAGATGTGGAAGATTATCATAGAGACTCATGGTAATCAGCGCCGAGTCGTTGTCCGTTGCATTAAAACGCAGATGGACCTCAAAAAGAGCGACACGGGCCGGTGCCATATCCACTCGGGGAGCATTGAAATAGTTGTTGCCACCAGTGCCACCGACACCGATATTGTAACCATGCCCATAATGTCCAAGTGCCTGACCAACGCTCAGTGAAGGCGAACTGCCGATAAGCTGTCCACCCGCAAATGAGTTGGCTGGGCCATAAGGCTGCAGCGCAATGCTGCCAGCTGGAAGACGAGTGTCACCTGTTCGATCAAGTGAACGCGCGGTAAAGGCGTAGTAGAGGTCGCCCGCCACATCACCGCCACCGACCAACCCGCTGATGCTGTCGTATAATGCTCCGAAGTTTTCCGGGATTACGGTTAATGCGGGAATTGAATTTGTAGCGGGCCCACCAGCCAACGGTTTGGTTATACCGCCGATCGTGCCAACCTGAAGTATACCGCCAGCAGCACTCTCAGCTAGCAACCATGTCCCAACGGTTAAAAGAAAAACCTGTGCACTAAACAAACACTTAGCCTAGAAAACATAATTTGCCCAATCAAACAGGCTGAATTGTACCCAAGAGCCATTTCCGATGTGAGTTCACCTAATGGAATCAAGGTGGTTTGAACATGTAAAATTTAGTTTACCCCAAATGCGTCCGGTAAACATTGGCTATGGTGCGTTTATCTGTGAAAAAACTCGAAATT